>JASHWA010000462.1 GCA_030044325.1 Bryobacteraceae bacterium | reverse complement strand
GGAGAGCCTCGACTTCCTCGATTTTCTTTTCCAAGCGCGCGCGATCGAGGCCGTGCGCGACGCGTTCGGACGGAGAATGATCGCTCAGCGCGATGTATTCATAGCCCAGCCCGGCGGCGCGTTCCACCATTTCCTCGATGGTCGATTTTCCGTCCGACCAGGCCGAGTGTGTATGCAAATCGCCGCGCAGATCGGACAACTCGATCAGCTTGGGTAGCTTGCCGTTGATGGCAGCCTCGATCTCGCCGCGATCTTCCCGCAGCTCCGGCGCCACCAACGGCATTTTGAGCGATGCATAAATGTCCGACTCATTTTCGCCGCCGATGCGCTTTCCCCCGCGAAATACACCGTACTCGTTGAACTTCAAACCGTGTTTCCGGCCGAGCGTTCGCAGATGAATGTTGTGCTGTTTCGATCCGGTGAAATATTGAAGCGCGGCTCCGAAGGATTCCCGCGGCACGGCGCGAATATCCACCTGGATTCCGCCTTCGACACTCACGGTCGCTTTGGTATCGCCCAGCGCGAGGACCTGTTTCACCAGGGGCAATGCGGTAATCCCCTTCAGCGCCGCCGGGCTTTCTTCCGAGAGGACCAGCACATCTACGTCGCCGATGGTCTCGCGCCGCCGGCGCAGCGAACCGGCGAGTTCGGCGCGCTCAATCCCCTCGATTTTTCGAATTTCCGCAAGGAGATTTTCAGCCAGCGGCAACGACACGCTGATCAGCATCCGCTTCTGGCTGGCGAGCCACAGATCGATTCCGCGCTTGATATTCTCGATTTTCTTCTGCCCGAAGCCTTTCAGCTTGAGCAGTCGCTCGCTCTCCAGGCATCGGGTGAGATCGTCAAATTTCTGAACGCCAAGTTTCTTGTGAAGTAACGCGAGGGTCTTGGGACCCAGGCCCGGAATACTCATCAGATCGATCAGCTCATCGGGAATGCCCTTGCATTCCCGCGTGTAGCGCTTCATCCCGCGCGTCTCAATGTACTCCTCAATCATTTCCGAAAGATCCTTGCCGATCCCGGGCACCTCCTGAAGCTTGCCGGCCTCGGCGATCGCGGCCAGATCATCTTTCAAGTCGCGGATCGAGATCGAGGCGCGCTCGTAGGCCATGATGCGGAAACGGTCCTGGTTCTTGAACGCCAGGACGTGAGCCATGCGCTCGAAAATTCGTGCGATCTCCTCGTTGAGCATCGTTTTACACTCCTGCAGGAAGCTGTCGGGCGCCGGTTCCCGCGCCTTAACCCGCAAGCGATTGCGTGAAGGCGCGCACCGGATCGAGCCCGCTCGCATCGGGCGCTGTAGGCATTGATAATTCGCCTCCGGTTTAAATTTAAAAGGAGCAACTGAGGAGCCAAGTTGGCACTCTGGCTGCACAAATTAACAACGGTACGTTTAAGCCACCCGAATGCTAACTGAAAACGCACATCGCGTCTTAGAGGTCGTTATTTGCGTCGCGGTGCTCGCGGTGAGGTGATCGAGACACCGGAACAGCTTTTTGAGCGAGTCGCTCGCGCGATCTCCCCAGCCGAGTTGCTGTTCGGAACGGCCGCAGACGCACGGTATTGGGAAGAACGCTTTCATCGAATGCTCAATAGCCTCGATTTCCTGCCGAACTCGCCGACTCTGATGAATGCAGGGACGGCTCTCGGCCAGCTCTCGGCGTGCTTTGTCCTCCCCATTGAAGACACCATGGAATCGATCTTCGGGACACTGCGCGACGCGGCAATGACCAGCGGACTGGCGGCGGAATAGGGTTTTGGTTCTCTCGTTTGCGGCCCGCCGGCGATCCGGTCAGTTCCACCGGAGGGTGTTCGTCGGGTCCGGTCTCATTCATGAAGATTTACGATTCCGCGACGGAAAACATCAAGCAGGGAGGCCGACGGCGGGGTGCCAATATGGAGCGGTCTGACGGTGCTCGCCTGTGGACCTTTTTCTCCGGTCTCTTCCGCAAAATGAACCTCGCTTCCGACCCGCAATCTCTTGAAGTGTCCGTCCGGAACGCTGTTCCGGTGAAAATAGATCTCTCGTCCATCGAAGGTTTCGAGAAAACCGTGATCCTCGTATAACCTCGCGACCTTCGCCGCGAATTCAGCCTCGTGCCGTTTTGTCTGGCCCTGCAGGCGTCTCGTATAATCCTGCAAACGGCGGCGCATTTCGTGAAAAGCTTCGTGAATTGCCCGGCGCACGTCGCGGCGCGTTCTCTTGACCTCGGATTGTTTCGTTTTCTTTGAAGCTTCTGTCTCCTGGAGTCGCTTATGAAGAGTAGGCAGCCGTTCGACGACCAATTCCTCGTTGGGGACGCCAAGATCGATCCGCACGTGGTAGGAACCGCCGAATCCCCTGTTTCCGGCCTCCTCGATCATGACGCGACAGCTCATGATGCGATGGAAAAACCGTTCGAGAACCGCGATTTCCTTCGACACGGCCGGCTCAAGATTGGGAACCGGCTGTATGTTTCGAATCGTGATTTGAGGTGGTAATGTCATCGTCATTCTCCCAGCCCTTGAATTCGGGAGTATTCCGGCCATGCGACTTCGGTCATGCCTGCGGATACCGGAGTAGAGAAATCGTGCAATCGTCAGACCGAAGCTGCTTTTGGCCGCACGCATGCACCGGTCAATTCCAAGCCCAGGAGGTATTTATGCCGGTTGGAGAACTCTGCACCCGTCAAACCGTGGTGGCGCCGCGCGGCACCTCGGTTCAGAATGCCGCTAAACTCATGCGCCGGTATCACGTCGGCGACGTGATCGTCACCGATCAGGCCAAGGCTGACCTCAAACCGGTGGGGATCGTCACCGACAGAGATATTGTCCTGGAGGTCCTGGCGCAGGGCCTGGACCCCTCCGGGATCTCGGTGGACGACATCATGAATCAAGATTTTGCGGTGGCGCAGGAGCAAGACGGTCTGTTTGAAACGATGGAAAAAATGCGCTCGAAGGGCGTTCGAAGGCTTCCCATTGTCAGCGCCAACGGAGTCCTGGTTGGCATTGTAACGATCGATGACCTGATCGAACTGCTGGCCGAAGAACTGGGTGCGCTGGCGAAGCTGATTTCGAGGGAACAGAAGCGGGAACTCGAGCTCCGGAGTTGAGTGCGCGATTTGACACGAAAAGACCCAGCCCGATGGCAGCATTTTACGCATGGGGCCGATATTGGGATTCGGGGGATCGGCCAAAGCGAAGAACAGGCCTTTGAGCAGGCGGCGCTGGCTCTTACGGCAGTCGTCACGAACCCCGCGATTATCGCGTCGCGGCGCATGATCGAAGTCGATTGCGAGGTTCCGAACCGGGAAACGTCGCCGGTGGATTGGCTGAATGCGCTGATCCATGAGATGGCCGTTCATTCGGTCCTGTTCGGGCGGTTGGAGGTGCATATTCAAGGGGATCGCCTGCATGGCAAAGCTTGGGGCGAAGAAGTAAATGTCGCGCGGCATGAGCCTGCCGTCGAAGTTAAGGGCGCGACGTACACCAGTCTGTCGGTGGGCCGCAACGCGCAGGGCGAATGGATCGCGCAGTGCGTGGTGGACGTGTGAGGCATGGAAGCGAAGCGCATCCGCGAGTTCGAATGGCGCATTGAGCCGCAGGGTATGATGCGGGTTCCCGCGGTTCTCTACGCGAGTCCGGAGCTGATTCGCAAGATGGACGGGAAGGTCTACGAGCAGATCACGAACGTCGCGAGCTTGCCTGGCATCGAGAAGGCCGCCTATGCCATGCCCGATGCGCATTGGGGGTACGGTTTCCCGATCGGCGGCGTCGCGGCGTTCGACCCGGAGCAAGGCGGCGTCGTTTCGGCCGGTGGCGTGGGCTTCGACATCTCCTGCGGCGTGCGCACGCTGCTCAGCTGAGACTCAGGACGGCCTCGCTGGTGTCCATCAATCGCCGCACCTCGGCCTCGCTGTGGGGCGCCGCAACGGTGCGAAACGGGACGAACCCTCAAAGCCGGCCAGCAGGTCGCGGCTGGCCGGCGTGCGGTCCAGGTCCATCCAGGCGACCAGGCCGTGCTCGATATCCAGATTGACCGTGTAACATGGCCAACTGAAGCCTCTTGCAAGCTTCGGAAGCTGGTACCGCAAGTGCATGCCAATAAGTGACGTCGGCGATCAAGCGGTTCCGCGGGGTCTGCCTGACTTCAAGGTTGTTAGGAACAAGTTCGAAGAAGGGAATCATATGCCCAAGACTGCGGTCGGATTGTTTCAGGATACCCGCGGCATGGATGACGCCATTCGTCAAATTGAAGCCCTGGGCTTTCCACGCAATGAGGTTCGAAGCTTAAAGGAACCCGCCACCTTCGAGATCAATGGGGTAATGAGCTTTCCGCGCCTTGATTTCGAGGTTGATTTGAGAAGGGAGTTGTCCAGAGTCGGCGCGACGCAAACCGAAATCGAGGCGTATGTTGCTGGTTTGCGGCGCGGGGGAGCCCTGATTTTTGCAACAGGTTCGGATGAGGATACGAAGGTGGACGCGGCGGTGGGCGTCATGAACCGCTGTGGCGCGGTGGGAGTTGCCGAGGCCATCGGTGCAGAACCGCGCTTGCCCCGTGTCGGCCACGCCGGCATGACTCCCACAGGAGAGAATCCGGTCCTGGCCGGACGTCTTCGTCAGCAAACGGACGGCGCTTGCGTATTTGTCTGGTAGGCAGTCCTTGTGATCGCCAAGTCCGCCGTCAAAGAGCGTGCCCGCCAACACGCTCGCCGAAGAGTTGGAACCCAAACGCAGGGTGCAGCTTGAGTCGTTCCTGAGCGACGAATTGAAGTACATCCATACGAAACGCATCTGTGTAATCGGTGATGATCCCGCCACGCTGATTCTTGAAACGGCTCGCAAGTGGCAGCCCGACTGGGTGATGATGCCGACGCACGGCCCCGGGTTTTACCGGCGCCTGCTCCTCGGCTCCGTGACGGCGAAGGTCCTGCACGACTGGGATCGTCCGGTGTGGACGGACGTTCACGCCGGGAGCGCGCCGGTGCTCGAGAAGATCAGCGTGGGGAAGATTGTGTGCGCGATCGATTTCGATGCAAACGCACCTTGCGTGTTGAGCTGGGCGGCCTTTCTGGCGCAGGATTATGGCGTCGATCTGGCGCTCGTTCACGCCATCCCGGCGCCGGAAGCGTCGGTGCCGGTGCGATATCTCGACGAGGAGTACACGGCCGCACTTGCGGCCGAATCGAGAAGGCGAATTGAGGCGCTGCTGCAATCCGTCCCGCTAACGAACGTGAAGATTCTAATCGAGTTCGGGAGACCGGCCGGCGCCGTCTCGAAAGTCGCCAGAGAATTTGGAGCGGACCTCGCGATCATCGGAAGGCATTCCAAAACCGGGTTAGCCGCGCATTTACATCAGAACGCTTATTCGATTATCTGCGAGTCGCCATGTCCTGTGCTCAGTATCTGAAACGGTACGGAAACTGAGAACGCATTTTGGCTCAACAGGTAACATTGTTTCTGTGTGGCGACGTGATGACGGGCAGAGGCGTGGATCAGATTCTTCCGTGTCCTTCAAATCCCTCGCTATATGAGCCTTACGTCGAGTCCGCGCTTGAATATGTGGCCATGGCCGAGCGCGCCAGCGGGCACATCCCCAAGCCAGCCAGCTTCTCTTACATCTGGGGCGACGCGCTGCAAGAACTGGATCGAGCGGCGCCAGCCGCACGGATCATAAACCTCGAAGCGAGCATCACCACGAGCGGAGATTATGAGCGCAAGGGGATTAACTATCGCATGCACCCGGCGAACACTCCGTGCTTGAGTGCGGCGGGCATCGATTGCTGCGTCCTGGCTAACAATCACGTTCTCGATTGGGGGCGCTCGGGCTTGTCAGAGACCATCTGCGCACATGCGTTTCGAAGATCGGCTCCTGCTCCTGCGGTCTTGATCCCTGCTTTCCGCAAGGTCTTGATTCTAATGTCTGCGAACCGGCGCGACTGAGGGATTCGCCGGCGGTGCTTTCGCGATGAGATCGTTCAGCGCCGCGGCCGCAGCGTCCAGTTCGCGATTCAAAGCCGCAAGCTCATTTGCCTCGGTCACCGTGGGTGAAAATGGCGAGGGGTCGATTTCGTTATAAAGTGCATTGAGGCGCTGGCCGATCCGCCGGAATTGGTTTCGCAAATCAGTGACCTGTTTCTGAGCCGCCGGATCGCCGCCTGCCTGCGACAGGACGCGGACCAGGGCATCCGCGGCGCGCCCCGCATCCGCATTCAAGGCCTCCCCATCGACAATCGACTGGATCGTCGTGCGCAGCCTCTGCTGATCCTGATCGGAAACATGCACGATCGGGTCTCCTTCCACCGCCAGATTCGTCGTCCAGCGGCGTGCTCCAACGCTGAGCTGCACGGTGTATTCACCCGGTGCGGCCAGCGGACCCTTTACCCCTTCATTGAAGGCTCCCTCTTCTTGGTCGGTCAGACGCATCAGTCCCGCCGGCGGAGGATAGCAGAGATCCCATTGGACGCGGTTGATTCCGCGTTCCTTTGTACCGGGAAGTTCGCGAACCACTCGGCCGGCTTTATCTAAAATCGCGATTTTCACTTCCTCCGAAACTGCCGACTTCAGGTAATAGCTGAGCGTTGCGGCGACGGGCGGGTTGCGCGCGATGAAACGCTTGTCGCCCATGCCGCGCTCGTGAGTTTCCGCGCGCAGAGTGAGCTCCAGCGCAGGCTTGGGATCGAACAGATGTACGTCTTCGGCGAGAACGTTGCGGTTGAGCTGCTGCAACGGCGAAATATCGATAATGTAGACGCTGCGGCCTTGCGTTCCGGCGATCAGATCAGCGTCGCGAGGATGGATCACCAGGTCGCCGATGGGAACCGTCGGCATACCGCTCATCAGCCGCACCCAGTGCCCGCCGCGGTCGATCGAAACATAGGCGGCGTGTTCTGTTCCGACGAAAAGCAGGTCGGAATTCTTCACGTCCTCGCGAATCACGCGCACTGGACTCGCTGGCGGCAGATCGCTCTGGATGGACGACCACGTTTCGCCGAAGTCGGCGGTACGGTAAACATGCGGAGCGTAGTCTTCGTTGCGATGGCCGTCAAACGATACATAGGCGACGCCTTCGGCAAAGCGTGAGGCGACAATCCGGCTAACCCACCGCCGTCCCGGCATCCCCGGGAAATGAGTGGTGATGTTCTTCCAGGTTTCGCCGCCATCGCGCGAGATCTGCACGTTGCCGTCGTCGGTGCCGGCATAGAG
>JASHWA010000461.1 GCA_030044325.1 Bryobacteraceae bacterium | reverse complement strand
GCCGGGTCTTTGCGCGCGACAGGAGCGGCCGCTTTCACTATCATGAGACTGATGGGGTCGCGTCAGTGTGCGCGGCGAGATGCTAATGTGCCCGGGTGGCGAAACCGGCAGACGCAAGGGACTTAAAATCCCTTTCCTGGAAACGGGAGTGTGGGTTCAAGTCCCACCCCGGGCACCAGTGTTCATGGGATGACGCGCTTGTGAAAACGGCCGTTCTGCATGATCACCGGGATGCGATCGCCGCCTGATCCCAGCACGGAAATGTTTTCGAGGGGATTTCCGTCGAGCACCAGCAGATCCGCGGCGGCGCCGGGGCGGATGCAGCCGAGGCGGCCGCTCTGGTTCAGAATCTCCGCGTTGATCACGCAAGCCGAGCGGAGCACGTCGATCGCGGGCAGCACTTTTGCGCGCAGCGTGAATTCGGTGCTCTGGCGCTGGTGCATGACGCCCAAAAGATCGGTGCCGAGGCCCATTTTTACGCCGGCGCTCTTCAGGATTTCGAGGCTTCTCAGGGCGGATTCGGCGACTCTTTTAACCTTCGCCATGCTGACCGGCGGAAATCCGAAGCGTTCGCCTTCTTCGGCGAGCGCGATGATGGTCGAAATCGTCGGGACGGCGAAGGCGCCGCGCTCGGCGACGAATTCCGCGGTGTCGCGATCGATCAGGGTGCAATGCTCGATCGAGCGGACGCCCAGAGCGGCGGCGCGGCGCACGGCCTGAGCGGGATGGCAATGCGCGGCGACGTAGGATCCGGCGCGCTCGGCTTCATCCACGGCGGCGCGGATCTCTTCATCGGAATATTGGGAGCGATCGAGCGGATCGCTGGGCGAGGCCACGCCGCCGGAGGCCATGATCTTGATGTGCGAGGCTCCGCGCCGCAGTTCTTCACGCACCGCGCGGCGCACCGCGTCGGCGCCGTCGGCGATCACGCTCAACTGATTCGAGTGGAACGAGCAGCCGCAGCACTCCATGGGATCGATTTCGTCCGGAGGGCGATGATCGCCGTGGCCGCCGGTCTGCGAAATCACGCGGCCGCCGTAAAACAGGCGCGGGACGCGATCGAGCAGGCCGTCGCGAATCGCGTACGCCAGGCCCACATCCGCGCCGCCGACGTCGCGTACCGTGGTGAACCCGCGATCGAGGGTCGCGTGCAGAAATTCGGCCGCAAAATGGGCCTGGTAGGACAACGGCGTGTGCACCACGCGGGGAATGTTCAATCCCGAGATGTACACGTGCACGTGCGCATCGATCAGTCCGGGCATGAGCACGCGTCCCGCGCAGTCGACGACTTCCGCGCCCGGTTCGGCTGAAGTGCGCGTTTCGCGGATTTCGTGAATGGTGTCGCCGGCGACGAGCACGTCTACGCCGTCGCGCAGTTTGTCGGACTCGCCGTCGAAGACGCGAGCGGATCGGAAGAGGATCTTGTTCTTCTCCATAGTTCCTTTAACGCACCCGTCCGCTGGCCGCTTCCTTCGGTCGCGGTTCGTTCAGGCGGCTGACGCCAGGGGGGCGGCGCCGGACCACGACCGAAGGAAGCGGCGAACGCTCCAGATTGCCGACGCCCCCGACTGGGTGCGCCAGCGCTACGCCTGGTAAACCGTTTTTCCGCCGATCACGGTGCGGACGATCTCGATGTCCTTGATCTTGCTTTGATCGACGGTGTGGAGATCCCCGGCGAGCACCACGAAATCGGCCAGTTTTCCGGCGGTGATGGAACCCTTGATCGACTCTTCGTGCGAATTGTAGGCTCCGTTCAGGGTGTTGATGCGCAGCGCTTCATCCACGCTGACGCGCTGGTTCGCGCCCCAGGTTTCGCCATTCCAGCCGGTGCGCGTGACCATGCCTTGAATTCCCATGCGCGGATCGAAGGGACCGGGGCTGAAATCGGAACCGGCCGCGGCCTGGATTCCCGTGTCAAGAAAGCTGCGGAACGCCATGGAGCGCTTCATCAGCTCCTCACCGTAAAAATGGAATTTATCGGAGTTGTAGTAGGCGTAAGACGTGAACGCCGCGGGAACGGCGCCCAGCGCCTTCATGCGGCGCAGAATTTCGTCATTAATTAGCGTGCAGTGCGTGATTTTCGGCCGCGCGTCGTCGCGCGGGAAGATTTTCTGCGCCCGCTCGACCGCGGTCAGGAACATGTCGATCGCGACGTCGCCGTTGGCGTGGCAGTTGACCTGAATTCCGGCGCGATGCACTTTTTCGATCCACTCGTTCAAATCTTCCTGCGTGGTGGTCACGTTGCCTTTGTAGGGAGGCGTGACGCCGGGGTACGGAATGCTCAGCGCCATGGTGCGCTCGGAAAACGAACCGTCCACAGTGTGCTCGGAGGTTGCGCCGAAGCGGATCCATTCGTCGCCGAATCCGGTCTCGATTCCGCCGGCGATCATGGAATCGAGCACCTTGCCATTGGCTTCATAGCTCACGCGATGCAGCAGATCGCCGCGCGCGCGAACCTGCTGGAGCGCGACGAGATCGCCCGATTCGTGATGCACGCTGGTCAGCCCGAAGCGCACGAACTGTTTCGAGATGTAGGCGAGACCATCGCGATCGCGCTGCTCCATCTGCGCGGGGGTGTACTTTGGCCGTTTGCCCACGCGATTGATCGCTCCGGTCGCTCGATCGGTCACGCGGCCGTTGAGATTTCCATCCGCATCGCGATCGAAGGTTCCGCCGGGAGGGTTGGGCGTATTTTTGTTGATATCCGCCATCTCCAGCGCCTTGCTGTTGTAAAACGAGGTGTGTCCGCCGCGATGATGCACCACCACCGGATGATCCTTCGACACATGGTCCAGATCGTGGAGGTTGAGCATCCGGTTATCTTTCACCTTTGTGTCGTCGAAAAAGTATCCTTCCACCCAGAATCCGGGCGGCGTCTGCTGCGCCTTGGCGCGAAGTTTTTGGACGATACTGTCAATGGTGACGAACTCGACCACGTAAGGATTTCCAACGAGAACGTCATACAACAGCGTGTTTCCCGGCGCGTGATTGTGGCAATCGATGAAGCCCGGCACGATGGTCATCCGCTTTGCGTCGAACATGTCGGTTGCGCGCCCGGCGAGCGGCTTCATCTCTTCCGAAGTCCCTACCGCAATGAAGCGACCGTTCTTGATCGCGAACGCTTCCGCTGTCGGCATCTTGGAATCGACGGTGTAGACTTTCGCGTTGTAGACGACCAGGTCCGGCGCCTGGGTCTGCGCGTTCAGCCACGAAGCGCCGGCGAAACCGGCGACCCCGATCCTCGAAAAAAAATCTCTGCGGCTCGATTGCTTATTCATGATCCGCTCCAAATTTCGGTGATGGGCACAAGGCTATCACAGCTTCCGGCGCTACGAAAACATCTCCAACTGTCCCTCGTCTTTTTCGACTTTTTTCGCCCGCCGCTTCAGCGGGCTCCCGATGACGCCCAGAACCTGCACATCCGCGAGCGCGGTTCTCGGGACGAAAATCCGCTGGTTCTGGAAGGTCGGGTCGGGCGGGACGATGCTGAAGCCTTGCGGTTCGATCTGCATGAGATTGTTCGGAATCAGACCCTCCATCGAATCGCCGTCGCGGAAGAGAAGGCGCACCCACAGGCCGCCGGTTTTGGGTCGCGTCGAAAAGCTGCGATGGTCGCGCCAGGTTTCGCCGGTCTCGAAATCCCGCACGTAACAAACGACTTTC
Source organism: Bryobacteraceae bacterium (assembly GCA_030044325.1). GTDB lineage: Bacteria > Acidobacteriota > Terriglobia > Bryobacterales > Bryobacteraceae > Palsa-187. Next base: position 10,314 of record JASHWA010000461.1, on the reverse strand, counting down.
GCGTCGCCATAAGGGATGCGGAGGATAGCGCCCTGGGTGGTCAGCAGCTCGATTCCCTCCGCGCCGAACGCGCCCGGGACCTGAATGAACCCGGCCAGCGTTTCCCGGTCGAAACGCGCCAGCAGCACCTTTTTGTTGGTGGTTAGAGCCACGGATCGGTTTCCGAAAAAGGGGACAGACCGCTCTGTCCAACTGCGGCCGTTCTACGCTATTCGGCGATTTTCTCTAGGGACAGAGTAGTCTGTCCCCTTTTTCGCAACCTTTTCCTTTCAAACAATTTCGCAAATATTGTATCATTGGCTAGATGAAGGCGTTGAGCGCCGATCCGGCCCCATTGAGGTCATTTCTCGACTTCTGCCGTGTCGAAAAAGGCCTCTCCGCCAATTCTTTGGAGTCCTATCATTTTGATCTGAAAAGACTTAGCGAACACCTACGGGCTTTCGACAAGGCTTCGGACCAGGATCTGGCCGGCTACGTCGATTCTTTGTACGGCGCGGGACTATCGCCGCGGTCGATCGCGCGCCACGTCACGACCCTGCGCAATTTTTACAGTTTTCTCGCCCGGGAGGGATGGATCGACCGCGACCCGACCGAATTCCTGGCGCTTCCCAAACAGTGGTCCACGCTGCCAAAATACCTCAATCGCGGGGAAATCGAGCGGCTTTTGAGCGCTCCACCCGCCGATAAGCCGACCGGGCTGCGCGACCGGGCGATGCTCGAGCTGCTATACGCGACTGGCCTCAGAGTGAGCGAGCTGTGCAAGCTCGAACGGTCAAGCGTCGATGGCGAGTTCGCGGTGCTGCGCGTCACCGGCAAGGGCAACAAGCAGCGGCTGGTCCCGTTCGGCGAATCGGCGCGCGAGGCGATCGACCGGTACTTAGACGACGGGCGTCCGCGGCTGCTCAAGGGCCGCGCGAGCAGGTATTTGTTTGTGACGGCGCGCCGTTCCTCCAAGGGCGGGGCGATGACCCGCCAGGCGTTCTGGCAGCTTTTGCGATTGTACGGCCGGAAAGTGGGGATTTTCCGGAATTTGACGCCGCACGTGGTCCGCCACAGCTTCGCCACGCACCTGGTGGAAGGCGGAGCGGATCTGCGCAGCGTCCAGATCATGCTGGGCCACTCCGATATTTCCACCACGCAGATTTATACGCACGTGGCGCGGCAGCGGCTGCGGGAGACGGTCAGTCAACATCACCCGCGCGCCTAAGGGCGTGCGGCGATCATCCGCGCGGTAAGACGCGGAGCTGAGGGTGAGTAGCGAATGAGCGATTACATGTTCATGCTGGAAAGCCACCTGAGCACGGAACAATTCCGTGTGGTGGGCGAGATGCAGAAAATCGCTGCGGCCGCGGGCGTGAACCTGTTTTTGACGGGCGGCGCAATGCGCGACATGCTGGGCGGATTCCCGGTGCGCGATCTGGATTTCACGGTCGAAACCAATCCGTTGAAGCTCGGGAAGGCGCTCGAAAAAGCCGGCGCGACGGCAGTCTCGACTGACGACCTGCGCAAAGCGGTGGAGCTGAGATTTCCCGGCGGGGTGACCGCCGAGCTCGCCATGGCTCGCCAGGAACGCTATCCCAAACCGGGGGGAAGACCGCAGGTCACGCCGGCCGCGATTCACGAGGACCTGCGCTCGCGCGATTTCACCGTGAATGCCATCGCGCTGTCGCTCAATCGGGCCTCGCTCGGCCTGCCCATCGATCCAACCAACGGCGTCGGCGATATCGAGCGCAAGGAGCTGCGCGCGATTCACAACTATTCGTTTTACGACGACCCATCGCGCATGCTGCGCCTGATCCGCTTCAAGATCCGATTGGGCTACGCGATCGACGAGCGCACCAAGCTGCAATACGAAAACGCTCGCGAAGCCGAAATGCTCACCAAGATTTCGCCCGAAGCGCTGGGCGCGGAGCTGCGCCACATTGCGGCCGAGCCGCTGGTCGCGGATGTTTTGAAGGCGCTCGAAGAAGAGAAGCTGATCGGGCTGTATTCGCCGGCGCTGGAAGGTCCCAAGCTGAATCTGGGGGGATTCCAGAAGCTGCAAAAGGCGCGGCAGACGGCGCCGTCGGATTATCGCGTTCACGCCATGCCGCTGTTCCTGACCATTCTGTTCGAAAAACTGAACGCGAAAGAAAAATCGGCGCTGATCAAGGCCGCGGAGTTGAGCAGGCAGGAAATCAACGCCACGCAAAAAATGGAAGCCGCAGCGAAAAAGCTGGAGCGCGATCTGAAGAGCGCGAAGCTGCAAAAACCGTCGCAGCTTTATCAAATCCTGATCAAAGCTCCGGGCGAACTGGTGCTGTGCCTGATGGTTTATTCCGATCAGCGGCTGGTGCAGGACCGGATCAAGAATTATTTCGGAAAATATCTGCCGGCATCGCTGGAGATAACGGATGAGATGGTCGCGGCCAGCGGTGTGGCGCCGGGAACTCCCAAGTTCGCCGGGGCGAAGGAAAAAATGATCCTGGCGCGTCTCGACGCACGGCCGAAGAAACCCGCGCCGGAGCCGGAACCGCCGCCGCCTCCGCCGATGTCGAGCTTCGCACGGGGTCCCGGGCCGCGGGCGCCGAGGTGATTGGCCGCGAAGGAGCGCGGATAAACGCGAATCGCACCAACCGATTTGCGTTCATTCGCGCCTCTCTCCGCCATGCGATAATCGCAGATTCAACACGTGGACGCGGTCAATATCGGGATCATCGGGCTGGGCAACGTCGGCATGGGCGCGCTGTCGATTCTGGAGGAAAATCGCGCGCAGATTACCGAAAAACTCGGCTTTCCGTTGAACGTGCGCCGGGTTTGCAGCCGCTCAGTCGATTCGCTCGCGCTGCCGGCGAGTGCGTTGCGCACCGCCGACTGGCGCGACGTCATCGCCGACCCGCACATCGATATCGTGGCGGAATTGATCGGCGGGTGCACGGTCGCGCGTGAAATTGTCGATGCGGCCATCGCGGCGCGCAAGTCCGTGGTCACGGCGAACAAGGAACTGATGGCGCTGTGCGGCGCCGAAATCTGGGATCGCGCCATCTCCGCGCGAATCAATATCGCCATGGAGGCGAGCGTCGCCGGCGGCATGCCCATCCACGCCGTCCTGCGCGAAGGCATTTCGGGCGACCGCATTCAGACGCTGTACGGAATCCTCAACGGCACCTGCAATTTCATCCTCACCGAGATCGAGCGCCGCGGCGAATCCTTCGATGCCGTGCTCGAAGAGGCGCAGCAGGCCGGCTACGCCGAAGCCGATCCTTCGGCCGACATCGACGGCCGCGACGCCTGCTCCAAACTGGCGATCCTTTCGGCGCTCGCCTTCGGAGAGCGCATCGTTCCCGACGACATTTACACGGAAGGCATCCGCCGCATCACCCCGGTCGATTTCGACTACGCGCACCAGTTGCATCACACCATCCGGCTGATCGCCGCCGCGCGCCACACGGCCGCAGGGCTGATTTTATCGGTACGGCCGTCGCTGATTCCGCAATCGACCATCCTTGCGGGAGTGCGCGGCGCCTACAATGCCGTCTGGGTGCTGGGAAAATACGGCGCCGACACCTTTTACTACGGCCGCGGCGCGGGATCGCTGCCGACCGGCGTGGCCGTAGTGAGCGACCTGATGCGCGTGGCGCGCGAGATCCGCTCGGGCAGCCCGGAGCGCGTTTCGCCCTTCGCGCACGCGCGGTTGGGCGAATATAAACCGATACCGATCGCACTCAACGCGTCGGCGTACTACCTGCGTTTTCGCGTGATCGACCGTCCCGGCATCATCGCGCAGCTGGCCGCCGCGCTCGCCGCGGAAAACATTTCAATCGATTCCGTTTTACAGCTTCCGCAAGCCAACTGGCGCGATCTGCCCTTCGTCATCACGGTGGAGCCGACCACGGAGCAGTCCGTTCGCGCCGCGATCGCGCGCATGGCGGAGCTGAACTTTCTGATTGAGCCGCCGCTCGCCATGCCCATGGAGAAATCGTTATGAAACTCACCGCATCTGTGCTGTTGTGCGCCGCGCTTGCCTGGCCGCAGGTCGCCACGGAAGCCAATAAAGGCTACACCACCAAGGAAGGCCGCGACGGTGTCGCGCGCACGCTCGACAATCCCAATCGCGACAAGAATCAGAAGCCCGAAGAGATCATCGCGCTGATGAAGATCAAGCCGGGAATGACGGTGGCGGATATCGGAACGGGAACCGGATACATGCTCCCGCACCTGAGCCGCGCGGTGGGGCCGGATGGCAAGGTGATCGGCGAGGATATCGCCGGCGATTTTCTCGATCGCGCGCGCGCGAAAGTCGGCGCGGACCATATCGCCAATGCCGTCCTGACGCTGGGGACGGCGACCGATCCGAAGTTGCCGCGCGGCGCCGTGGACATCGCGCTGTGCCTGGACGTGTACCATCATTTCGATTACCCGCAGGACATGCTCGCGAATATCGCCCGAGGATTGAAGCCGCACGGGCACTTCGTGATCGTCGATTTTTACAAGAAGGACCGTCCCGATCACATTCGCCTGGAGCGCGAGGACGTGGCCAAGGAAGTGGAAGCCAACGGATTCCGGCTGGTCTCGAAAGTGGACCGCACCGGCAACAATCAATACATGCTGACGTTCGAAAAACGATGAAGCTCCTGGAACAGCTCGAGCGGCGCGGCATGATCGAGCAGGTGACCGATCGCGCCGCGCTCGATCAGCTTCTCGAAAAACCGAAACAGGCGATTTACATTGGATTCGATCCGACCGCAGACAGTCTGCACGCCGGCCATCTTCTGCCCGCGCTGATGCTCTCGCGATTCCAGCGCGCCGGGCACCGGCCCATCGTTTTAGTCGGCGGCGCGACCGGGATGATCGGAGATCCCAGCGGGCGAAGCACCGAGCGGCAGCTTCTGAGTCCCGCAACCATCCAGGCAAATTCGGAATCTGTCAGAAAACAGCTTGCGCGATTTGTCGATTTCACCGGCGAGACCGCGGCCATCATGGTGAACAACGCGGAGTGGACCGCGCCGGTCAGTTATCTCGATTTCTTGCGCGAAATCGGGAAGCATTTCACGGTGAATTACATGCTCGCCAAGGAATCCGTGCGGCGGCGCCTGGAGGATCGCGAACATGGAATCTCCTACACCGAATTCAGCTACATGCTGCTGCAGGCCTTCGATTTTCTCCATCTTTTCGGGACTTACGGCTGCACGATGCAGGCCGGCGGAAGCGATCAGTGGGGCAATATTACGGCAGGAATCGAGCTGATCCGCCGCATGCGGGGCGGGGAAGCGTTCGGCATCACGTTTCCGCTGCTGGCGACCAGCTCGGGGGAAAAATTCGGAAAAAGCGCGGGCAATGCGGTGTGGCTGGATGCGGCGCGCACCAGCCCGTACCGGTTTTATCAATACTGGATTCGCACGGACGATCGCGACGCGGAGCGGTTTTTGAAATTATTCACTTTTTTGAGCGACGACGAGATCGCGGAACTGGTGGCGCAACCTCCCGAATCGAGAGCGGCCCAAAAGAAACTGGCGGCGGAGGTGACTCGCATCGTACATGGCGAAGAAAATCTAACGCTAGCGATCAAGGCGTCCGAAGTTTTGTTCGGCGGCGAAGTGAGCGGGCTGCGCGACCACGATCTTCACGATATTTTCGCGGATGTTCCGTCGTTCTCAATCGATCGCGCGGCGCTCGAATCGGGGATCAGGATGACCGATGCGCTGGTTCAAAGCGGCGCGGCGAAATCCAAGGGCGAAGCCGGCCGCCTGATCTCCGGCGGCGGGGTTTATATCAACAACCGGCGCGTGACCGCGGCGGATGCGCAGATTGGGATCGTGGATCTCGCTTCGGAAACAATGCTGGTGTTGCGCGTGGGTAAGAAGAATTATTATCTGGGAAAAGCGGAAGAAAAGGCTACCAACTGAAGCGAGGTCTGTAGGCCCGACCAACGCGCTCCGTTACTGTCGCGCCTCAGCGAACACGCGATGCGAACGACCCTGCGTGGTTAACCGGCGACACAGTAGAGGTGGCCTTCGGCCGCGTCCGAAGCCGTCGCGCAGGTGATCGACTGGCCGGTCTCGACATGCCGGATGCCGCGGTATCCGAGTTCTTCAAGGTAGGCCACGATTTCCTTGACGTTCTTGCGCTTCAGGTTCATCGTTTCGCCGTGCATCTCAAGAAAAAGCTGCGGCATCGACGCCTGAATGGTCTGGCGCGCACCCGCGAGCGCGGCGAGTTCCAGTCCTTCGATGTCGATTTTGATGAAATCCGGCGCGGGCAACGACGAATCGCGGATATCGTCATCCAGGCGAACCACACAAATCTCCTCACGGATGATGGGCAGGTTGGATTTTTCGAGGCCCTCCACCATGTTGCTCTCAATGGACGCTCCGCCAGGCATAAGAGGACTGGCGATCATGGCCGCGGTGCGGAACTCGGACCCGACCCCGAGCTTACGGACGATGACGTTCTCAACCCGATTCAGACGCAGATTCTCCATAAGGCATGCGTGGTTACGCGAATTCGGTTCGTAACTAACCACGGTTCGAGCCTGCCTGGCAAAATACAGGGTCAGCAAACCCTGGAAAGCTCCAACGTCGTAAACCACCATATCCTCGAGATTGATATTGCCCCAGAACGCTTGTTCCGGCGTTTTCGCGCTGCCGGTGATGAATTCAGGCAACCATCCGAGTCCGCCCTTGCGCTTCATCCCTTTGTTCAAACCGTGGCGCACCGTGTAGGTCAGGTTATCGAACAAATGCTGACTGATCCAGGAAACCAGCCGGTGCTTGGCGCTGTAGTGGCGGAACGGTTGGTCGTCGGCCGACGCTGGTTCCATCTTGGACACGGTATCACAGCGTCGGGACCAAGAGTCAAGGGGTTACGGGTCGCTCCTTGGGGCAGTCCCCATTTCTGACACAGGCTATTAAGGCGCCGTTTTCCGTAAACTCTTAAGATCGTGTAACGTCTAAAACAGAGGTGCCCGGTTCGTACTCCCGGCGCTCAGGTCGTTTGGGTTTGCCCCGCGTCTTCCGAATTTCAGTAAGGAGAATTGTCGAATATGCTTTCCAAACGTTGTCTCGGCTTGATATGCGGCGCGTTTCTATTCGCCGCAGCGCATGCAAACGCTCAGGGCATCTTTCGCGGTCAACCGGTTATTGGCGCCGGTCCGGGCCAAGTGAGTAGCGCAATCGGGCCGAACGGCACCTATTATGCGCTGGTTCCCGGCAACGGGAGCACGATGGAAACGCCGGTTACGGAGCTGGTGGCGATCGGTCCTCCCAGCGCGCCGGCGCAGTTGTGGAGCGTGCCGAGCATCAGTGGCCAGGTAAGCGCGGTGCTGCCGGGCGCAAACACGGTGTTCGTGGTGCAAACAGTGACCTCAGGCACGGGCCGGAGCACGACCACCACCACATCGGTGTTGTTGTATTCCGCTGCGAGCGGCGCCACGACGGGTTTGACGAATGTAACTCCGTCGGGCACGATCGACGACATCGAAGTGAGGACGATAGGAAGCATGGACTACCTTTATGTCTACACGACCTCCACGTCAACGAGCACGAACAACGGCACGACGACAGTGACAACCACGCGAACGCTCACGGTTTATTCGCAGACCGGCGCTGTTGTCGGTAAACCCATGACTTTGTAGTTCGACGTCGTGTATCTGAAGTTCGTGGTTGCATAATTGCGACCGTCGGACAGGTCTGGACGCGGTTCATTGGCGCACGCCGATTTTATTGGCAAGCAGCGAGACGCAAAACGCGGTCGAATTTGTGAAGACTTCCAGCTCACCACACTGACGTGTATCGGCGAACAAGGCCTCCGCAGGAAGATCGCGAAGCCACCGGGTGGGCCCCAGTTCAGTGAAAGGGGCCCGACGGTACATCAAAGCTTAGAACGTAAATCGCGCGCCCACCTGCGCGGCGCGGGTTCCGGCCGACCCGAAGACCTGCCCTTGGCGGGCCGTCACCTGCCCGAAGCTACAGGAGATCCCCTGGGTCGCGCCCTGTTGGCACACCGAACCAGCAGTGCCCTGATCGAGCGCCAACGTACCGATGATTGTGTTTGAAATGTTGAACGCGTTGAACAACTCGCCATAGACGTTCAATTTCAACCTTTCGTGCAGCGTGAATACTTTTGTGAGGCGGAAATCCTGCGAGATGGTGGGCTCACCCGTGGCGTAATGTTGTGGCAGGATGATCGAGTTGGTAATCTTACTTCCCTCCGCGTTCAGCGTGCCGACGACGTTCGAGTTGTACGAGTTCACCGCAGCCGCCAAAGCTGCGGGGCCGGTACCCGCGTTCAGGCTCCCATAGGGGACGCCGGGCAGCGGTTCGCTGCTGCCGGATGCAACCGTGCCGGGAAGTATGAGGTTCGAAACGCTGGGCGTTCCGGGCGTGGAGCTGATCATGGTCGAATTCAGGCTCAGCAAAAAGCCCCACCACAGGTTCGCCGTGCCGGAAATCTGCAATTGGTTATGGGGCAGATACTGTCCGTAACCGGCCATCCAGTTTACGTCATTCCACACGCTCTCGTCCGTGGCTTTTTGCAATGCGTAGGAAGCCACGAACTGGTAGCGATGGGACATACGCTTCTGCACCTTTACGAGCAGGCCCTCGTAGATGGCGCGCCCTTCATCGGTCCAGAACGTGATCGAGCCGGTGGAGCATTCGTCCGCCGGGTTGTAATCCGGGGTGGTCTTGCACAGCGGGATCACCGGAACCGGCGTGGAACTTCCTTCGTAGCGGCTGAACAGGTTGTAATCGAGCTCGCCCAGGCTGACGTTTTCGCCTTGCCGGCGCGCCCAGTCAGCCGAGATCACGAAATCATGGCCCAGATCGTGTTGTATGCCGAGGGAGCTCTGATAGCTGCGCGCCAGCGGGAAGTGCTCGGGATAGATCTCGACGCCCTGCTTCGCGTAGTTGATTGCGGGGTATTGGAAGGGACCGCTGGTCGGCGCATTGGGCGGCGCCAGCACGGAAAGGACGGATGGCAGCTCGTTATTGACCAGATTCACGAATTGGCCCACGGTCATCGTGGTCAGCGCGTTGAGCGGCAGCGGCGCTCCAACCGGCAACACCGAGCAGGGTAAGCCCGGAATCGGACAAGTGCTGGTGCTGCCGCCGATCACCAATACGCCGGGAATGTCGTTGGTAAAGGCGCTGGCGGCCAGCGTGATGCGGTCCGTGCCCGGCGGCATGATGGATGCCGCTTCGCGCAGTTTGTAGTATCCGGGTGTACCGTCCCAATAGATTCCGGCGCCGCCACGGATGACGGTCTTGTTGTCCTTGAAGGGACTCCACGCAAAGCCGAACGCCGGCTGCATTTCTTTCACGTTATTGGCGGTTTGGCCCAGATTATTCGCGCCCAGAATGGGAGCCAGATACTGGGGCAGCCCCACGCCTTCGTCGTAGAATCCGGTCTGGGCGTTCCACGCCAAGCCGTAGTTGAGGGTAAAGTTGGGTTTAATTTTCCAAACGTCCTGGAAGTAGACGCGAAATTGATCGAGGTTCTCGTTCTGGCTCTTGTCGTAGGCAGCCGGCGTCGAATCGTTTCCTGCACCGATGCCGCTGAAGATCGATTCGTTGATGTTCAGCACCGGAAGGTTCAGAACCCCCGCGTCGCTGGTCAGCTTGTTAGGAACCGTCGGGAACAGAATCGGTTGCAGCAGAGAGTACGCCGCGCCGAACGTGCTCTGCAGATAGGTCGGGGAGAACGCGCCTGCGCACAAGGGCGTGCAGAAGCCCCATAGACCGGCCGTACGCGTCGGATTCAGATCGCCGCCGAACTTGAAGCGGTGCGGACCTTTTTGCCAGCTCAGATTTTCCACCAGCTCATACCGCCGCGTCTGGCGGGCCTGGGGAGCATCGAAGTTCGGTCCGATCGCCGGGAAGTTGCCGCCCAGCACCGTGTAGATGTTCGGAAGGCTGCCCGCGACGCAGGGCGACGAGCACTGCGACGCGGTGGCTTGCAGATTATGGTTATCCCAATAGTTGTACTGGAACCTGATGTCGTTGACGATGGTCGGCGTGAACGAACTGGTCAGGCCGATAATGGCTTGATCCGCCCAGTTCGTATTGTTGGCCCAGTTGGATGGATCCCCGAATTCGAGCGCTTGGCCGAACCCGTCGTTGCCGTCATGGGAGTAGCGGAAGAACAGGTTGTGCTTGTCGCTAATGTGATAGTCGATGCGTCCGCTGATCTGTTTCGAAGTGTACGGGCTGCCGTACTCGTTCTGAAGTAATGAGAAAGCGGGGTCAGTGGACTGGATGGGTACCTCCTGGACTTGGTTGAGGAACTCATAATTAAAGAAGAAGAATAATTTGTCCTTCTGGATCGGTCCGCCCAGGG
>JASHWA010000460.1 GCA_030044325.1 Bryobacteraceae bacterium | reverse complement strand
GTTTGCGGGCCGGGTGACGTATTTCAAAGTCGTCTCCGGAACCGTCAAAAACGACGCGAATCTGACCAACACGCGCTCGAGCGTGGCGGAACGGCTGTCGCACATCGGCGCGCTGCAAGGGAAAACGATTGTTCCGGTGACCGAGTTGCACGCGGGCGATATCGGAGGCGTGGCCAAGCTCAAGGAGACGGTCACCGGCGACACGCTGGCGGATAAAGCTTCGCCCATCGCCTACCCGGCGGTGAATCTGCCGGAGCCGTCGATCGCCTACGCCATCGCGGCAAAGACGCGCAACGACGAAGATCGCATGGGCAATGCGATTCAGAAGATTTTAGAGGAAGACAAGTCGCTGCGCTTTTATCGCGATCCGCAGACCAAGGAATTCCTGCTCGCCGGCAGCGGGCAGCAGCACGTGGAGATCATCGTCAGCCGCTTGAAAAAGCGCTACGGCGTGGATGTGGAGCTGCACGCGCCGAAAATTCCGTATCGCGAGACGATTCGCGGGCGCGCCGACGTGCAGGGACGGCACAAGAAGCAGACCGGCGGGCACGGCCAGTTCGGCGATTGCTGGATTCGCGTGGAGCCGCTTCCGCGCGGCGAGAAATTCGCGTTCGAAAACGAAGTTTTCGGCGGCGCGATTCCCAGGAACTTCATTCCGGCGATTGAAAAAGGCATCGTCGAAGCGGCGGAGAAGGGATACCTGGCCGGGTATCCGGTGGTCGATTTCAAGGTGATCGTCTATGACGGTTCCTATCACGATGTCGATTCCTCGGAAATGTCGTTCAAGCTGGCCGCGCGGAAGGCGTTCAAGGCCGCGATGGAGGCGGCCAAACCGGCGCTGCTCGAGCCCATCATGAACGTCGAGGTGCAGGCGCCGGTGGAATACGCGGGCGACCTGATGGGCGACATGAACGGCCGCCGCGGCCGCATTTCCGGCATGGATACGAAGGGCGGAACGCAGATCGTCCGCGCGCAGGTGCCGATGTCGGAGATGCTCAATTATCAGAACGATCTCATCTCCATGACGCAGGGCCGCGCGACCTTCACCATGGAGTTCGACCACTACGATTTCGTCCCCGCGCCGCAAGCCGACAAAATCATCGCGGCGGCGAGGGCAGCCAAGACCGGCGAAGAGGAAGAAGAAGAATAGCGGACGGTCTACACTAAGAGCATGGGGCCGAGCGCACGCGCCGCCGCCGTTCCGAAACCGATCGACCGCTTTTTCGAGTTCTCCCTGCTGGGAATGCTTGCCGCGGGATTTTTTGCCGTGGCCGGATCGGGTTATCTCGACTGGCCTACGGCGACCCTTACGCTGGCGTCGCTGTGCTTTCGCGCATTGATGGTGGCGGGGGTGGTCGATTTTGAATTTTCGAACCGCTTCGTCGCGATCCTGACCATCATCTACATCGTTTTCTGGCCCATCGATTATTTCTTCCTGTCCCAAGCGGTCCTCACGGCGACGGTGCACCTGGTGTGTTTTCTAGCGTCGATCAAGATTCTGACGGCGAAGACGAATCGGGATTACGCCTATGTAAAGATGATCGCGGTGCTCGAATTGCTCGCCGCGGCGGTGCTCTCGATCAGTCTCAGCTTTTTCGCCTACCTGGCGCTGTTTCTTTTGCTGGCGATCGCGACGTTTGCAAGCGGGGAAGTGCGCCGCTCGGCGCAGGCGCAGGCGAGCGTGGTGCGCGGGGCGATTACGGCGTTCCCGCGCCGGCTGACGCTGCTTTCCGGATCCTTGTTCGCCGGTATTCTGATCATGACCGCGGGCATGTTCTTCGTGTTGCCGCGCACGGCGCGCGCGGCGCTCGACCACTTCGTTCCGCCGCGCTATCACCTGCCCGGATTTTCGGGCGGGATCACGCTCGGCGAAATCGGCGAGATCAAGAAAAGCAGCGCCGCGGTGATGCACGTGCTGGCGCATCCGGAGGGGCCGCTGGATGTGCGCTGGCACGGCGCCTCGCTTGCGCTGTTCGACGGGAAGCGCTGGTACAATCCGCCCGCGCAATGGGAGCGCGAGACGCTTCCGATCGATCACGGCGTGCTGATGGCGAACAAGCAGTACTACCGGGAGCCCGCGCGGCGCGGCCACGACATCAGCTATACGGTGCAGTTGAGCGACGCCGATATGGACACGCTGTTCATCGCGGGAACGCCCGAGACCGTCGCCATCAATGTGCGCTTTCTGTATTTCCATCCGGCGAGCGGCGCTTACACGATTCCTTTTCCGCTGCGCGGCGAAAAAGTCGAGTACGCGGTCTACAGTTTTCTTCCCGACCAGGACTCGCCTGTCGTGGCGACGCCGGAACCGCTCGCCCCGCACGAGCGCAAGGAACTTTTAGAGCTTCCTCCGCGCCTCGATGCGCGCATTCCGCGGCTGGCGCAGGAAATGGCGGCGGGCGCGCGAACCGAGACGGAGAAAGCGCGCAACATCGAAAGCGCGCTCAAGCGCAACTACGGTTACACGCTCCAGCTTCTGCCCAAAGAGGTGCCCGATCCGCTGGCGACGTTTTTATTCGAGCGCAAGAAGGGCCACTGCGAATATTTCGCCACCGCGATGGCGATCCTGCTGCGCACCGAAGGCATTCCTGCGCGCGTCGCCACGGGATTTCAGAGCGGCGTGTACAATCCGCTGACGCACCAGCAGGTGATCCGCGCATCGGACGCGCACAGTTGGGTGGAAGCGTGGATTGCGGGCCACGGCTGGACCGATTTCGACCCGACCCCGGCCGATCCCTCCGCGGCGGGCCAGAATTTCATGTCGCGGGTGTCGATGTTCTTCGACGCGGCGCAGCAGTTCTGGCAGGACTGGGTGGTGAGCTACGATCTGGACCGGCAGATCGTGCTCGCCTCGCGCATGGATCAATCCGCGCGCAGCCTGCGCGTGCGCCCGTTCGAGCTGGCGAGCCGCTGGCTGTGGCAGACCTCGGCGTTCATCACGCGCTACGCGGCCGTGCTGATCGCGATCGGAAGCATCGCCGCGGTGGTGCTGATTTTCGGCCCCGTTTTCGCCGGCTGGTGGCGCGGGCGGGAACGCTTCAAGCGGCTGGAGCGGGGCGAAGGCGTGGCATCGGACGCGACCGTGCTGTATCAGCGGATGCTGGCCGTGCTGGCGCGGCGCGGATTCCAGAAACCGCCGTGGCTTACGCCCGCCGAATTCGCGCGCGTGCTGCCGGCCAACGATACCGCGGGGGTGGTGGCCGATCTGACGGCGCTGTACAACGAATTCCGCTTCGGAGCGAGAGGCGAGGTCGCGCCGCGGATGATGCAATTGCTCGAGCGGCTGGAAAAGGGCTGAGGGTCGCCATTACCGGCGGAGCTCGCACGCGCCGCTAATCCTGGTTGTCGTATTCCGGCGGCACGTCGTCTTCGAGGACCTCGCGGGTGTGCACCTCGGCCACGTCCGGTTCGGGCGCGTCTTCGACGCCTTCGATGACTTCAGCCTCGAAAGATTGGCCCTCTTCGACCAACTCCGCTACGCTTTCAGAGTCCGCTTCGGGACTGTCGGAGAGTCCCTGGGTGTCGCCGGACTGGCCGGCGGAATCGGGACCCGGCCGGACTGGAGAGGATTCGTCCTGTGGTCGCTTCTTCATAGCACCTTTTTATCACCGCATGGGAACGGCCGTGAATCGCTACCGCGTCAGCGATTTCAGATACGCGAGGACGGCCTGAGCGTCGTCGCGCGTCATGCGGAACTGCGGCATGGGAGGGTCGAGCGGACGGCCGAAGCGCGAAATCCCGGTCATCAGCTCGCGGATCACTTCCGGATCGGTTCCCGGAGGGCCGCCGGCGATGCGCGGCACCCGGATCGCCCAGGTGGGCGCGGGATAGCTCGGCTGCAATTGGACCGGACCGCCCATCAGATACTGATCGGTTTCATCCTCGCCGCGCGAGTTCTTGGGCGTGTGGCACTGCCCGCAGCGCGCCACTCCATCGACGATATATTTTCCGCGCGCGATCAGCGCGTCATTGGGCTTGGCAGCGGCCGGGGCTTTGGCAGCGGCCGGCGGTTTGGCGGCCTTGGCGGCCACCTGCGCGGGCGCGAGGCCCGCCGCTAATAACACGCAGGGCGCTAATACGATCCATCCTGATTTGGGCATGTTGATTAGATTTACTCTACTCCTTAACGTTTCAGCCAGTAATCGGGCAGTCCGTTCTTGGTCGCCCGCAGAATTTCGATAGCGGCTTTGGCCTGCGGACGCGGATCGGACGAGAGCACCGTCCAAATTCCGCGATACACCGCGCTTCTGGCCGCATCCGGCATTCCGTCGAAGGCCTCAGAATAGATCATATAACTGCACGGGTAGCGCATCAGGCGCGTCTTCAGATCGAAATCGCGCAGGCTGCGGCCGGAGGGATCGCGCGGACCTTGGGAGGCGAATTTTTCCGCGAATCCGGAATCGCCGTGCACCGGCGCGGGCAGCTTCGCTTCATCTTTGAAGGTCAGGTAATCGACGAACTCGCGCACGGCGTCAGTGAGCTCGGCCGGCTTTCCTATGCGAAACTCCCAGCCGAGGCGCGTGATCAGGTTCATCATGCGCATCTGGTGATCGAAGACCATCAGCGCGACGATGTCGCTGGAATTTTTGAGATACCCGTCGCCCGAAAACGGCTTCAACCTCGCGCCGCCGGCCTGATTGCCGAGATGCCGGATCGATCCAACGTCTGGGGTGACGAACCATCCGCCCCAGCGCTCTTCGAACGGGCTGCGATGATCGGTGACGTAGTTGCCCTGGTCGCGGTTGGGCAGACCGTCGGCGCCCACCGGCGAGCTGCGCACCAGCATTCCGGGAATATCGAGCGCCGCGTAGGATTCATGGCAGGTGAGGCACATTTGATCGTCGTGGCGCGCGAATTCCGGATGCACGTCATTCTGATTGAGCGTGTAAAAATGAATGCCCTGGCGCGCATCCTGGGCCGCGACTTCGACAAACGGCTCGCCGCGCACCCATCCGACGGCAACCGCATCGTTGAAAAAAAGCGTGCGTGGATTATCGGCATAGATGATGCGCTGCTGAAGGCTGTCGCGCGCGAAAACGATCGTCTGCGATTCGACCGGAACGTCGAGCGCGGCGAGCACGGCGGGAAGATAGCCGACGGTCAACTGCCGGTCGAGCGAAACTTCGCCCGCTTTGATTTTGCCGTTCAGGCGCGTGACCGGATCGGTTACCGGGAGCGTCGCGTAGCCGATTTCGGGCTGATCGAGAGATCCCGAAAACGCATCGCTCAGGCGGACGCCGGCGTAGAGGGCGACGCCTGAGAGTACGATCGCCGAACACACAATCGAATGGCCGTGAATGAAGGTGAAGAAACGTGAATCAGATCTATGTTCCTTCATGGCCGTTCACGGTTCGTCGTCGCTCAGCACGCACACGTCCTTCAGATTGCGGTAATCCTCCGCGTAATCGAGCCCGTAGCCGACCACGAACTTGTCCGGAATCCGGAAACCGGTGTAGTGCACCTCGACCTGGCGCTGCCTTCGCTCCGGCTTATCGAGCAGCGTGGCGATGCGCAGCGATCTGGGTTTGCGCTGGGCGAAAACCTTCATGAGATAGGTGAGCGTGATCCCGGTATCGACGATATCTTCGACCACGATCACGTCGCAGCCTTCAATCGATGCGTCGAGGTCCTTGGTCAGGCGCACCTCGCCCGAGGTCGATTTGCCCTTGCCGTAGCTCGAAATGCCCACGAAGTCGATGCGCGAGGGCGTTTTCATGGCGCGCGCCAGGTCGGCCAGAAAAAAACACGCGCCTTTTAGAATCGCGATCAGGTACACCGGACCCGTGGGATAATCGCGATCGATTTGGGCGCCCAGCTCGGCGACACGGGTCCGGATCTGGTCGGCCGTGAGCAGGATTTTGAGCATCGTCAGTCGGCCACGTGAAGCCGCGTGCTTCCGGGGCCGATGTGGATATGCGCGCCGGTGGCTTTTCCGGGGATGGCGGCGCGAAAGGCGTAATAGGGAATACCCTTAGCTTCGAGAAATTTGCGCAGCCACACGCCTTCCGCCGAATCCGGCGTGAGGGCGACGTCGATGCGGCCGGTATGATCGAATCCCAGGGCGCGATGCACCGCGGTTTCTCCGCGGGCGCTCACCGGCAGCGGCTCATG
>JASHWA010000459.1 GCA_030044325.1 Bryobacteraceae bacterium | reverse complement strand
GCGTGAACCGGCCGCCATTCGCCGCCTTCCACCGGCGCGCCCGTGTCGATGGTGTTTCCAAACACGTTAAAAACGCGCCCCAGCACCCGCTCGCCCACCGGAACTTCCAGCGGCTGGCGCGTATCGATCACCACCGATCCGCGCGAAAGCCCGCGGGTCGAACTCAGCGCGACGCCGCGCACCGTGGTCGCGTCGAGATGCGACAGCACCTCGATCACAATCTCGCCCGATGGGCCGGCTTTCAAAACATGAAAAATGGACGGAATCTGCCGGGGGAAGGACGCGTCAACGACGCTTCCACGTACCGCTTCCACCACTCCCGCGTTGGCTGCGGAATCCGGCATAATCCAAGGCGCACTGCCTCACTTATCTCAAAGCAAGCGCTCGACCATCGCCAAAGCATTGCAGAATGGGGGCCTAATTCCATTACTGCGCGTTCTCGCGCAGACCGGCGCGGGATTTGCGCGCGTGAAAACCCCTGCGGGCGGGCGCTGATTATCGCGAATCGCCGGTCAACTCGCGCGCGCCCGGCATTCTCGACGCATCCCATCCGCCGCCCAGCGCCTTGATCAACTGCACCCCCGCGACCATCTGTTGCGATCGAAATGCGACCGCGGCCTGCTGATCGTTCAACACGACGGTTTCGGCGGCGATCACGTTCAGATACGGGTCGAGCCCGGCCTGGTATCGAACCTCGGCTTCGCGCAGATTCCGGCGGGCGGCTTCAATGGCCGCATTCTGCTCGGCGATCACATCCGCCAACACTCGCAGCGACGCCAGGTTGTCCTCCACCTGTTGAAACGCGGTCAGCACCGTTTGCCGGTAGTTCGCGACTGCCTGATCGTAAGCGGCGCGATACTGCGCGACCGTCGCGCGGCGCAATCCGGCGTCGAAAACCGTTTCCGCCAGGCTCGGCCCGACGGACCACATTCGCGCGGGCCAGGTGAGCCAGTTCGCGAAGCTCACGCTTTCGAGTCCCACGGATGCGGTCAGCGTGAGCGCCGGAAAAAATGCCGATCGCGCGATCCCGATCTGCGCGTTCGCCTGCGCGACCTGCCGCTCAGCCTCGGCGATGTCGGGACGCCGTTCGAGTAATTGCGAAGGAACTCCGAGCGGGATGCGCGGCATCTCCGTGTTGAGCGACGCAACGGGCAGCGCAAATTTCGACGGAGCCTCGCCCACCAGTACCGCGATCGCGTGCTCGTACTGCGCGCGCTCGATCGCCGTGCTGGTATCCTGCGCTTCCACGCTTTTAAGCTGCGCCTCGGCCTGCGCGACGGCTTCATCGTTGCCCAGACCCGCGTTATACAAATTCCGGTTCAGCTCGACGCTTTCGCGGTAGGCGCGAACGGTTGCATCCAGAATCGCCTGGAGAAGATCCTGCGCGCGCAGCTCGAAATAATCGGCCGCAAGATCGGATTCGGCCGACAAGCGGACATTTTCAAGGTCCGCCGCGCTCGCCTGCGCAGCGAATACGCTGCTCGCCGCCGTTTTGCGAACCCGCCCCCACAGATCCGGCTCCCACGACGCTTCAAGCGGCAGCGCGTAGCTCGTATAGTTGATCGCGGCGGACTGGCCGAACGCCGTCGACAAACGGTTGTTGGTGATCGCCGGATTCACCGTCGCGCTCGGAAAGAACTGCGCGCGCGATTCGCGAACCACGGCGCGCGACGCTTGCAAATTCGCGACCGCGGCGGCGATATTCTGGTTGGAAATATTCAGCTTTTTTTCGAGATCGTTCAGTTGCCGGTCTTCGAACGCATCCCACCAGTCGCCGCGCGGCTGCTGATCGCGCGGCTCGGCGGTTTTCCATCCCTCCGGCGTTTCTTTGAACGCCTCCGCGGCCGGCGCGGACGGAACCGTGTACTTCGGCCCAACGGCGCAGCCGGCGATCAGGAGCATCGGCGCCGCAATCCAGAATCTGCGCATAAAATCACTCCCCGATGAACACGTCCACCAACTGGCCGGGATACAAACCCTGCGGCTTCGGGACCCGGAAGATCACCGGCAGAACCCGCACGTCCACGCGCTCGGTGCGCTGATCGGAAAGCTCGATTTTGGGAGAGATCAACGGCTGCGTTCTCACGTATTCGAGCGCAACTCTCGCGTTCGATCCGCGCACCGCCATCTGCGCCTTGATCTTGGAGGGATCGGGAAGGCGAGGCACCAGAATCTCGTCCACGTAGCAGCGCACATTCAAATGGCTCGGCTGGGTCCCCAGGACCATCACGGGAGCCATCGCCTGGGTGTAGGTGTCATACGACCCTTGCGGGGAAACATAGCTTCCCACAATGGGCGTGATGGCGAGCACTTTTCCGTCGCCCGGCGCGCGAAGAGCGTACTTGGCGAGCAGCGCGCTTGCCGATAGATACGACTTATACGCGGCGTTGTAGGTTTTTTCCTGATTATTGATGTCGTAGATCCACGCGCCGGCCTTGGTCAGATCGCGCTGCTTGACGGCAACGTCCAGGTTGGCTTTGGCGGTCAAAAACGCGTTCATGGCGCTGTCCAGGGCGTCTTTGCTGACGGTTTTCGGGTCCAGGTTGTAGGCGGCCTGTTGTTTTGCGAGCGAATCCTGCGCGGTTTTGAGCGCGGCCTGCGCGGCGATCACCTGCGCTTCATTCACGTCGAGGGTCTCTTTGCGCGGCTGCGCCTTCAATTCCTCAAGCATAGTGAAGGCGGCCTGGGATTGCGATTGAAGCTGCTCGACCGTGGCGCGCTCGATCGAATCATCCACCTGGATCAGCAGCTCTCCCTTTTTTACTTCCTGACCCTCCTTCACGAGAATCTGCTTGATCGTTCCCGAAACCTCGGGATAAATGTTGATGTCCTCGCCGCTCGGCTGATCGCTTTCTAAAATTCCCTGCGCGTAGATTCCGTTGGGATAAGGATTGGTGGGAGGGGGGTATGCGGGCGGCAGCGGAGGCTTGGTGAGGCTGGAAATGTAGGCGACCGCGAGGCCTGCGAGCGCTCCCATCACGGCTAAAAAGAACAACAATTTCCTCATACCGGCGGGCCTCCTTTTTCGATCGCCATCAGACGGCCGTCCTCCATTTTCAGAACGCGCGTGGCGAACTGATAAATGCGGCTGTCGTGAGTGACGATCAGAATCGAGCGCTTGTCATTGAGAACATTTTTCTTGACGAACTCGACAATGGCCTGCCCGGTATCGCCGTCGAGCGAGGCGGTGGGTTCGTCCATGATCAGAATGTCGGGCTGGCCGGTGATGGCGCGCGCGATGGCGACGCGCTGCTGCTCGCCTCCGCTCAGCTTCACCGGCGGAAGATCGGCGCGGTTCTTCAGCCCGACCACTTCCAGGTATTTCAGTGCCGAAGCGATCGCCTGGCTCCAGCTCACGCGCTTTAAAATCAGCGGAATAGCGACGTTTTCCGCCGTGGTGAGCCGGGGAAACAGGTGATAATCCTGAAAAACGAAGCCAATTTTGTGCAGGCGAAAGTCGGCGAGCTGATCGCCGCCGAGCTTCCAGATCTCGGTTCCTTCCACCGCGACGCTGCCCGAATCCGGCCGCAGAATTCCGGAGAGCACGCTTAGCAATGTGGTTTTGCCGCTTCCCGACGGCCCCACGATGTACAGCATCTCGCCGAAATAGGCTTGGAGGCTTACGCCGCGCAGAGCCTGGGTGCGCGCTTCGCCTTCCCCGAAGAACTTATCGATGCCGGCGGCGGTGATGGCTGGAGTGGCCATATCATCCTCTGAAGATCTCGAACGGCTCGATGCGCAGCACCCTGCGCACGCCGAAATAACTCGACACGCCCGCGATAATCACCACCATCACGAAGGCGAACACGAGATCCCAATACGTGATCATCGCGGCGTAATCCGGCAGCCTGACGCGCGCGAGCGAAATCAGCAGCGCGCACAGCCCGATCCCCAGGCCGTATCCGGCGAGCGCGGTGAAACTCGCCTGGAAAAGAATCATAGAGATCAATTCACGGCTCTTGGCGCCCATGGCTTTGAGCGCGCCGAATTTTTCGAGATTTTCGAGCACGAAGGTGTAAAACGTCTGGCCGGAAATCGACAAACCCACGATGAAGCTCATCACCGTCATGATCAGGATGTTGGTTCCGATGTTGGTCTGATATTTGTAGAAATCCGAGATGCGGTCCATAAATTCGTCCCGCGTCAGGGCCAGATATCCGAGCGCCTGCACCTGCTGCTTGATGCGCGGAATATCGGAAGCCTGCTTGGGCTCGGCCAGGACGTAGGAGATGGTGAAGCGCGGGTTGGGCAGATATTGAAGCGCGCGATAGTAGGTGGTGTACAGCGTGGGTACGCCGAACAGGCTGGCGCTCGACACCTCGGCAATCCCCACGATCACGCCGCGATTGTCGTTGACTTCGAACTGCGTGCCGACGCTGGGATTTTCGAGTTTGCGGAACTCGGTATCTTTGACCACCACAAACGCGTTTTCGCCGTAAATATCCTCGAGTTTTCCTTCGAGCAAAGGCGGCCGGCCGAACAGCGTGGTGTCGTCGAGTCCCATGATGGTCACCGACTGGTAGGTTCCGTCGGCCAGCTTCACCAGCGCGCCGCCGGAATAAAACGGAACCGCGTAATTGACACCCTGCATGCTTCTCACCGCGTCGAGCACGTAATCCGGCATTCCGATGGTATTGGCGACGGTTTGAACGGCCGGGTCCATAATCCAGATGGGGGCGCCGACGTTGAGCACCGTCGCCGAGGCGCGGTTGAGAATACCGGCGAACATGGCCATCATCTGCACCATCAGGAACACGGAGAAAGTGATGCCCACGATCAGCGCGGTGAACTTGGCCTTGTCGTTCACCAGCAGCTTATAGGCGAGTTTAAGAATTCCGCGCATCGATCACCTGGATCCGGGCTGGCCGGGAATCCATGCGCGATCGGGCGTCATGATGTCAATATTCTTGTTTTTGCTCGAGACGGTCACTTCGCGAAGTTCGCCTGTGCCGCTCGCGGCAGCCGTCCGGAATTCGAGCAAGTACTGGTTGGCAAGATGTTCGCCGATATCTTCGAGAAACGGGCCGAGCGAGGGCAGCGGTCCGAAGCCCAGGAAATAACCTTCGCCGCCGGTTTCCTTGGCGACGTGCGCGATCTGGACCTGGCCGGAATAGATTTTGTCGAAATCGGCTTGCAGATAATCGGCGCTGGGATGATACAGCGTGAACACGGTGATGCCCGCCTGCTCGGCCGATGCGATGGCGGCTTCCGCGAGGGGGTTCTGGTGCAATTCTTCCTGCGCGGGGTCGACACCGTTGGTGATCATCACCACCGCGCGGCGCGGGGTCTGCTGCTTCCAGTTGTCGATGAGCGTTTTGAGCGCGGCGAACGGATTCGCCGGCTTACCGCCGGCGGGCGGCGAGAGCGCGCCGATCACTTTTTCGCGATCGGTGACCGGCTCTTGCGCGATTTTGAGGGCTCCGTCTTGAATGTAAGCGACGCCGATCGAGGTCTCGGGCGGCTGCGATTTTACAAACGCGTCGAGCTCATTGGTTTTTGGTCCACCTTCGCAGTTGGAGCAGTTGTCCACCAGCAGGAAGATTTCGAGCGCCGCGCGATCTCCCTTGAACGGCGTCAGGCTCGTGATGGGCAAGGGTTCAAAGCGTTCGGTGACGGTGAGATCGTTGAGCGTCAACACGGGTGCGTTTGGTCCGTAGTAATGGCCCATCGTTACGATGATCCGCGCCGTGGTTTCGGCGGGCTGCGCTTGGATTGAGAGGGAAAAGAGCGATAAGACGCAAATATTGAGAATTCGGGGCATATGTTCCTCCTGAAACTCACAATAGGAATGGGCATTCCGGTCGCCACGGGGCCGGAGTGGAAAAGACACGCCGAATCAACGAGTCTCAAGCGGAGGCGAAAATGAGGGGAAAAAATCGCGCGAATAGGCGCAGGTTTTGAGAGGCGGATGGATGCCGAAAGACGCGAGGATTC
>JASHWA010000458.1 GCA_030044325.1 Bryobacteraceae bacterium | reverse complement strand
ATAACGCGTGCAGGCGAGGTCGAAATACTCCGTTCCGGGATTGCCGTTCGAATCGGCGAAGCGATACAGCGACTTGGCGCCCGATTTGAGCGCCTTTTCGACGTTTTCGGGAATCGCGCGTTTTTCGGACCCCAGGCGCTTGCATACATCTTCGAATCCGAGCGCGTCCCACAGCTCGAACGGACCCCGCTTGTGCGCGTAGCCCCAACGCATGGCGCGGTCGATTTCGACGATGCGGTCGGAGATTTCGGGCACGCGCTCGGCCGAGTACAGGAACAGGTCGCTATAAAGCTGCCACAGGAACGTTCCGACGCGATCGGCGCCTTTGACCAGCGCGCGCAGGCGCTCGCCCAGATCTTCGATGTTGCGGGCGGCATCGGCGGACGGGAATTTTACCTTCGCTGCCGGATGGTATTCGAGCGTTTTCAGATCGATCGCGTGGATTTCCTTCTCTTTGCCCACGCGCTTGTAAAATCCCTGGCCGGTCTTATCGCCGAGCCACTTGCGCTCGAGCATCTGTTTCTGGACGTCGCTCATGAGGAAGCGATCGCGCCAGGCGTCTTCGGGGACGGCGTGATAAAGATTGGTTCCGACGAACGCCCAGACGTCCAGGCCGACGATATCGAGCAAGCGGAAGCTGGCGCTATTGGGCAGTCCGATCAGCGGGCCGGTGATCGCGTCCACTTCTTCGACCGTATAGCCGCCTTCGGCCGCGATTTTTCCGACGGTTCCGCCGAAAAAGCTGCCGATGCGATTGGCGATGAAGTTCGGCGTGTCTTTGCAAGGGACCACGCCTTTGCCCAGGCGATGCTCGCAAAATTGCGAAACGAAGCCAAGAATTGCCGGGTCGGTATCGGCGCCGGGGATCACTTCAAGAAGATGTAAGTATCTGGGAGGATTGAAGAAATGCGTTCCGAGGAAGTGCTTGCGGAAGGCCAGCGGGAATCCTTCCGAGATTTGGTTGAGGGGGATTCCGCTGGTGTTGGTGGAGACGATCGAATCGGGCTTGCGGAGCGCGTCGACCTTGGCCCAGAGGGCGCGCTTGATCTCCAGGTTTTCGGTGACCGCTTCGATGATCCAGTCGCACTCGGCGATTTTATTCAGATCGTTATCGAAACTGCCGGTTGTGATCAGGGAAGCCGAGGAATCGAGAAAAAAACCGCCAGGACGTTGTTTTGCAGCGGTTTCGACCCCTTTTCGGGCTAGTTCGGCGGACATATCGAGAAGAACGGACGGAATGCCCGCATTGGCAAAATGAGCGGCAATCCTCGAACCCATGGTACCGGCGCCGAGGACGGCAACGCGTTCAACAGTTCGCATATGTGTTCCCAAATACACGAGTTTACAACTTAACAGTGTTTAGTGGAAATGGCGCTCAGCGCTCGCCGAAACGGTAGCCGAATCCGGCCGACACACGCAGATCGCCTCCGCCACTGCCGCTGCCGGGAGGGACTGCGGGGAGTTTGACGGCAGCGAACTCGATCTGAAACAAGTGCACCAGATAACGTTGCTTGAGCACCAGGTCGAGCCCGTCGGCTGCTCCGAAAAAAAATCCGGTTCGCGAAATTTGGCCGGCCAAAGCGCCGGCGTAGGCGCTCGCGTGCGACACGCTGCCGTTGAATTCGCCCCATGCATTCAGGTGCGATTTCCGCCATTCGAAATTGAACCGGGGACCGATCAGCAGCGAGTAGAATTGGCCGCTGGGAGCGCCGGAGCCGCTGAATTCGGCGACCAGGCCAAGCGATCCCATCGCATGGAGCGTCCTCGATGGAACCGGCGAAAACAGATATTCGCCATAAACCGACCCGCCGTTCTCATGCGAGGTGTCCGGACCGAAGGTGGAAAGCTGGTTGTAGGAATAATTGATGCCGATTTCGCCCTGCGGCGCAAACGGGGTTTGCGCCAACGCGAAGTTCGCGGCAAAGCAAGACAAGCACGCGGTGATGGGCAGGCGGGACATTCCGGTTTGCGGACAAGAATAGCATTGGAGATGTCCCGGCCGCTTCCGCCTGCTTCAATTTCGAGTGACGGTGAAGCTGCGCGATGCGGTCGCGCCGGCGGAGCCGGTCGCGGTGATGGTGATGGTGTTGAATCCGGTAAGGAGCGGGATGGCCGCCGTCCAGTTGGATGTGCCGGATGCGGCGCCGGATTGTCCGAAGCTGTTCGACCATGCGATGGAAGTCGCGCCGGTTGAGGTTCCACTGAAGGTGATCGACGCGGCGCTGGTTGAAGCGGAGGTGGAAGCGGGGGATGTGATCGCGAGCGTGATCGATCCGCTCGGCTGGGTGGGCGCGGGCGCCGGCGCGGCCTGGTAGGTGACGGTCACCGATTGCGAAACGTGCGTCGAAAGGCTGTCGGTAGCGGTCACGGTGATCGTGTTGGCGCCGGAGTTCAACGGAATTTGAGCGATGGTCCAGGCGCTCGATCCGGAAGCGGTTCCCGAGGCACCATTGAGGGACCACGTCACGACCACAGGGCTTTTTCCGCCGCTGGTGGTTCCGTTGAGGCTGATCGTTGACGATGTGGTGGTGGCGGGCGGCGGCGCGATGGAGAGAGTCAACTGGCTTGCCGGCGCAGGAGTGGGCGTGGGAGCGGGCGTCGGAGTGGGCGTGGACGGCGGCGCGGGCGCGGGCGGAGCGCTCGAAGTTTGCGGAGCATACATGGCCTGAATGGCCGCCACATCGATTGGTGAAAGTGTTGTGTGCATTTGATAGTAGGGGTACATGACGGCGTCGGGGTTATCGGAATGGCCGAGACCCAGCGCGTGGCCGAGCTCATGCAGCGCGACGCTAAAGACATCGGTGTCGGAACCGACGTGCCAGGATTCGGCTTCGTCAAAATGCATGTCGCCGGCGATCGGCTCGGGGTTCGGAGGCGCGGGATAGAAAGTGTGCGCGATGACGCTGGGGTCGGTGAACGGATAGCCGTCGCCATGGGCGCCGGTGGCGAAGAGGATATTGACGGTCTGCGGCGCGGTCGCGTTGGTTCCCTGCTGCCAGGTGACCTGAATGACGCTGGACCATTGCGCCATGGCGCGCTCGATCTCGGATTCGACCTCGGCGGCGGGCAGTTGGGAAGTGAGCTCACTGAAAACGTAGCCGAGCACAGGGGTCGAGCTGGGCCATTGGCCGTATACCGGTATCGCCTGCGACGTGGTTCCGTTGACGGTCATCGCGCCGGCGCAGGGCCGCGTGGGGATTCCGTGAGTCAGAGCGTAGGACGCGGGAAAAATATAGGCGACTTCGTCGAGTTGGGCGAGCGCGGAGGGATTGCCGGTTCGCATTAAGAGATGATGCGCGAGAAGATCGGGATTTTCGTGCAGTTCGGCTCCGAGGCCGAGCGCCAGCTCGCGCGCCCGGTTCATATCGACATCGGGATGAAATTCTGTAATCACAAATTCGCCGGATTTGACGAGAGGGCTGATTTTATCAGCCGGATCGATGGGCGCGGCGTAGCGGATGCCGAGACCGCCCACTGCGACGGGGCGGTCGATGAAGATCAGCAGGCCGTTTTCAGGGACATCCTGGAGCACGGAAACGCCCCGGCGCTTCAACTCCGCGATGGCTGCGGGAGCAGGAGTGTTTTCAAATTGAACCAGCAGGTGGCCGCGGCCGGAGGCGGTGGAAAGTTCGGAAATCTGTGCGGCAGGCGCCGTGATTTCGCGGGTTTTGAACTTCAGGGGCTGCGCGACGGCGAGAAAAGTTGTAAAAAGTGCGGCGGCGAATAATCTTCTCACGCGGTGCTTATCGCCAAGCCCTGAGAAAATTTGCCCGCTGATCGCACTTAGATACAGACATGCGATTCGCCGCGCTCCTGCTGTTCGCCTTTTTAACGCTGGCGGAATCCGGCGTAGCGGACTCCTACAGCATCGTGACAATCGCCGGCAGCGACTGGGTGGGCGATAACGGACCGGCGACGTCGGCGATTCTGATTCAAGCGCAAGGCATCGCGGTGGATTTGACGGGCAATATTTACGTGGCCGACGCGGGCGACCATCGCGTGCGCAAGATTTCACCCGCGGGTGTGATCACGACCTTTGCGGGAACGGGCATGGCCGGGTTTTCGGGCGACGGCGGACCGGCGGCGCTCGCGCAACTGAATTCGCCGTACGGGCTGGCGCTCGACGGCATGGGGAATTTGTATATCGCCGATTTGGGAAACGCTCGCGTGCGCTGTGTGACGACGGATGGGAACATCGCGACGGTGGCGGGCGGAGGGCCGCTTGCGCCGGGAGGGGCGAATGAAGGCAGTCCCGCGGTTGCCATAACGCTTTCGGCTCCGCGCAACGTCGCCTGGGACGGTCACGGATCGCTGTACATTTCCGATTTCACGGGACAACGTGTCTTTCGGCTTGCGGAGAATGGCTCGCTGACGACGGTTGCGGGCACGGGAGCGGCGGGAGCTTCGGGAGATGGCGGGCCGGCCGTGAACGCGCAGGTCAACTATCCGGCGGGCCTCGCTGTCGACCGGAGCGGGGCGCTATACATCGCCGATAGCGGGAATCACGCGATCCGGAAAGTCGCGAACAACCTGATCACGACGTTTGCGCGCGCATCGACCCCCACCGGGCTGGCGTTTGATAACTACGGAACGCTGTACATCGCCGATCCGGGCGCGGGCGCGATCGTGCTCATGCCTCAGAACGCGCCCGCGTCAACCTACGCGCTCAGCGCGCAGGACATCGCCTGCGCATTCGATTCGAGCCTGTATGCGGTGAGCGCGGACGTCGCGTGGCGCATTTCGTTTTCCGGCCCGAGCTCGATCGTCGCCGGAAGCGGGAGTTTTGCGCATGGCGACGGCGGAGCGGCGACGCTGGCGCGATTGAATCATCCCGCGGGAGTGGCGGCGGACGCAGCCGGCAACCTTTATATCGCCGATCGCGACAACAACCGGATTCGAAAAGTGGCGACCAATGGGGTGATCACGACAGTCGCGGGCGCCGGGCCGGCTGGAAACAGCGGCGACGGCGGACCGGCGATTGCGGCGCTGCTCAACGCGCCCGAATCGGTGAGCGTGGACCCGTCCGGCAACTTATATATCGCGGATACGGGCAACGCCAGGGTGCGCGTGGTGACCACCTCGGGTCTGATTCTGGCGGTGAACGCGCAGGGCCTGATCGAACCGGTGTATGCCGTCGCCGACGGGCATGGGAATGTGTTTATCGCCGACGCGGGCGCGGGCTCGATCGTCGAATACTCGCAAGGCGGCGCGACGATGACGCTCGCAAACGGTCTCGATTCGCCGCGCGGGCTGGCGCTCGATGCGAACGGCAATGTTTACTTCACCGAATCGTCGGGCGCGCACGTCGGGCGGCTGGCTCCCGATGGGACGCTCGCTCTGATCGGTGAAGGATCCT
Organism: Bryobacteraceae bacterium; assembly: GCA_030044325.1. Classification (GTDB taxonomy): domain Bacteria; phylum Acidobacteriota; class Terriglobia; order Bryobacterales; family Bryobacteraceae; genus Palsa-187. The sequence goes on along the minus strand of JASHWA010000458.1, from coordinate 2,357 downwards.
GGAACATCCCGCGCGGGGTTGCGGTAGGGGCTTCGGGTGACGTGTTCGTGGCCGATACCGGATTGCAGGAGATCCTTGAAGTGGACGCTTCGGGAAATGTTTTGCCCGTCGCGGGCGAGGGAGCTTCCGGATTTTCGGGCGACGGCGGCGCGGCGACCGCGGCGCAACTGAATTTTCCGTGGGATGTGGCGCTCGATTCGAGCGGCAACGTTTATATCGCCGATCTTGAAAACAACCGGATTCGCGAACTGACGCCCGCGCCGAGCGCGCCGCAGCTTCTGCCGTTCACGGCCCTGAACGCCGCGAGTCTTGAGCCCGGACCGGTCGCGCCGGGAATGCTGGTCGAGCTGGCTGGCGTTGGCTCGGGTTCGGGTGCGGCAATCAGCCAGGTCTTGTTCAACCAGATCGGTATGCCGGTGCTTTCGATCAGCGCTGCTTCGATTCTGGTCCAGGCGCCGGCGCAGCTTGCAGGACCCAGCACGGAGATCCAGATCATTTCGAACGGAAATGTTCTGGCGCAATCGAGCATCGAAATCGCCGAGGCGGCGCCCGCGCTGTTTGCTTCAAACGGACAGGCGTTGGCGAATAACCAGGACGGTTCGGTAAATTCGACGGCGAATCCGGCGGCTCGCGGGTCGATTGTCGCGTTTTATGGAACCGGCCAGGGCGTCGCGAATCTGCCGGTGACGGCGACCGTCGGAGGTTATTCGGCCGCGGTGCTGTATGCCGGGCCGGTGGTGAATTATCCGGGCCTGTTTCAGATCAACGTGCAGATTCCCGCCGGTTACATCTCGCCGGGAAATCTTCCGGTAGTGATCTGTGTCGGCGGTGCAGCGTCGCAATCCGGCGTGTTTGTCGCGGTGGATTAGCCGATATACTGCACTTCTTCTTCGAGCTCGATTCCGAACTGATCGTGGACGCGGCGTTTGAGCTCGCAGATCATCATCCGCAACTGGTGCGCGCTCGCGCCGCCCGTGTTGTAGATCAGATTAGCGTGATAATCGGCGACACGGATCGCGCCGTCTTCCATGCCTTTGGCGCCGGCCTGCTCGAGAAAATACGCAGAGGGTACTTTCCCTTCGCGAATCACGTTTTCGGGGACGGACGCGCGCACTGGTTGGGGCAAATCCGCGAGCAGAAGATTCTTGAAAATACTGCCGGCGCAGCGCATCTCCGGCGGATATTTCGCGTTGCGGATCTTGAGGATGCTCGCCGCAGCGGAGCGCAGATCTTCGGTGGATTTTTTGAGGCGCAGCGCGGCTGACACGACGATCCAGTCCTTGCGGCGCTTGAAAACGCTTTCGCGATAGCGGAATTCGCATTGCCCATTCGAGATTTCCTGAAATCCCCGGCCATCGAAAAAACGCACGCTTTCGACCAATTCGTGCAGCGAATGGCCGTAGGCGCCGGCGTTCCCATAAATCGCGCCGCCGACCCATCCGGGAATTCCGGTCATGGTCTCAAGACCCTTCAAGCCTTGAGCGATGGCTGCGTCCACCAGATCCTGAAGCACCGCGCCGGCGGCCACGTGGACAACTTCACCGTCGAATTCGATCGATCGCCCGGTGTAACGCAGGACGGCGCCGGGGAAACCGGTATCGCTGACGACCAGGTTCGTTCCTCCGCCGATGACGGCGCGCGGCCATCCGGTTTCCTCGATCGCGCCCCACGCCTGCTCGAGCGCATTCTCGTCGCCCGCGTCGAGGAGAGCGCGCGCGGGTCCGCCGATCTCGAAACGCGTGTATCGAGCGAGCGTTGGGTTCACGTACGCGTGAAGGTTGGGAATCGCCAGAAGGCGAAACAGCATTATTCTGATTATATGTTTCCAGGGTTTCCCGCCGAAGGGCTGGCGTTTTTCCGGGGCCTTGCGCGCAACAACAATCGCGAATGGTTTCAGGCGCGCAAAGAGATTTTCGAATCGCAGGTGAAGGCGCCGATGATCGCGCTGGTGGAGGCGATCAACTCGGAATTCGCGCGCTTTGCGCCGCAGTATATCAACGAGCCGAAAAAAGCGGTGTATCGCATTTATCGCGATCTGCGCTTCAGCGCCGACAAGACGCCGTATAAGACGCACATCGCCGCGGTTTTTCCGCGGCGCAGCCTGGGCGAGACCGGTTCGGGCGGGCATGGCGCGACGGCAGGATATTTTTTCTCGATTTCGGCGAAAGAAGTTGGGCTCGCGGGCGGAATTTACGAGCCGTCGCCGGAGCAGCTTTACGCGATTCGCGCGTGGCTCGCCGAACATCATGAGGCGTTTCGCAAGCTGGCGCGGAAACCCGAAAAACTGATGGGCAAGCTGCACGGCGAATCGCTGACGCGAGTGCCGAAGGGATTTCCGGCGGATCATTCCGCGGCGG
>JASHWA010000457.1 GCA_030044325.1 Bryobacteraceae bacterium | reverse complement strand
AAACATCGCACTGCCGGCTTTTTCGATGGAGGCGAGCGGAGCGGCCGCGGCGGCGAGCATCTCATCGCGCGCCCCGGCGTCGAGCGCGCGCCAATCGCGCCAGCGCAGGCGGAACATCTGGTGCAGAACGCTTGCGCCCTCAAGCGTCAACGGCACAGCCGGGAGACCGTGGAAGATGTCCATAAATAACTAATCTAGCGTAGTGTCCGCGAAGATTGCCCCGGGCTTCCACACAAGAGACTCTGCCTTGTCGGGCGGCTTACATCAAAGCGGGAGCATGTTAAACTGAGGTTGTCCATGCATCCAGAGACCCATCTGGTGATCCAGCTACAGTCACTCGATCAGCGGATTTCGGCACTGGAAAAAGAAGTCGCCGCGCTGCCCAAGCACATCGCCTCAATCGAAAAAACCCTGGAATCGCACGTCCGGAAACTGGAAGCCGACCGCGCCGCGCTGGCCGCCAATCAGAAAGACCGCAAGAAGATGGAAGGCGAGATCGTGGTTCACGAGCAGAAGATTTCCAAGCTCAAGGATCAGATGCTCGGCGCGAAAACCAACGAGCAGTATCGCGCGTTTCAGAACGAAATCGAGTTCATTCAAAAAGAAATTCGCAAGTGCGAGGACCACATTCTGGAGCTGATGTCGGAATCCGAGCCGCTCGATCAGAACGTCAAGAGGGCCGAGTCCGCGCTCAAGGAAGAAAGGCAGACGGTGGAGGCCGAAAAAGCGCGCGCGCGGGAGCGCACGGCGGCGGACCAGGCGGAGCTTGAAAAACTGCGTGCCGAGCGGCGCGAGGCGGCGGGGAAGCTTCCGGCCGCGATTCGCGCGAACTACGACCGGATTCGGAAAAAGTGGCACGGGGTGGTCATCGCGGAAGCGGTGGAAGGTTTGTGCTCGGCGTGCCAGCTCACCATCCGCCCGCAGCACATGCAGGATCTAAAACGCGGCGACCAGTTGATGACGTGCGAAAGCTGCGGGCGGTTTTTGTTCTACAATCCGCCGGTGCAGATCGAGGACGAAGTTCGGGTCGCCGGGTAGCGACGGCGCAAGATTACCCCGCCATTACCGGCGGGGCTCTCTTTGGCACCGCGGACAGAAGTGCGTTCCGCGCTGGGCGACGACGATTTTCCTGATCGCGGCGGCGCATTGGATGCACGCTTCGCCTTCGCGGCCGTAGACGCGGTGCAGAATCTGAAAATTTCCGCGCTGGCCCGAGGCATCGACGTAATCGGAGATGGACGATCCGCGGTGCTCGATGGCGAGAGTGAGCGTTTCGCGAATCGACTGATAGAGCCGCGCGGCTCGCGCTACGCTCAGGCGTGATGCCATCGCCAGCGGATGGATTCCGGCCGCGAACAGCGCCTCGTCCACGTAAATATTGCCCATCCCGGCGAGGAAACTCTGGTTCATCAGCAGCGCCTTGACGCGCGATTTTCGCGCGCGCAGGCGTTTGACGAAATCGTCGAGGCCGATTTCGAGCGGCTCCGGCCCGAGCTTGTCAATGCGGCGCGGATTCCACTCGATGCGGCCGAACTGGCGCGGGTCGTCGTACAGCAGAACGCCGTGATCGAGGGTGAAGACGCCGTGGGTGTGCGCGGTTCGCTCGCCGTCGAGCAGCAATTTTCCGGTCATGCCCAGGTGCACGGAAAGCGAGCCCTGGTCGAGCAAGATCACGATGAATTTTCCGCGGCGGCGGATCGAGCCGATGGTTCGTCCGGCCAGCTTGTGGGCGAGCGCGCGCCGGTTTCCCGGCGTGACGAAGCGCGAATCGAATTCGGCGGATAGAATGCGCCGTCCCGGAAGATAGGGCGCAAGCGACCGGACCACGGTCTCGACTTCAGGCAGTTCCGGCACTGGCTCCCGGGATGTCGATATAAATTTCGCCGTCTTGGGTCTTGACGGGGAACGATTCGAGCTTCACGTCTTGATCGAAATCGTTCACGCCGGTGAGGCAATCGTATTCCCAGGCGTGCCAGGGACAAACGAGGCGGCCGTTTTCGATGGTTCCTTCGCCCAAGGGACCGCCGGCGTGGGGGCATTCGCCCTGGAACGCGCGCAACTCGCCGCCCGAGTTGCAGATCGCGTAAACGTTGCCGCCCACCGCGGCTTCAAACACCGAATCGGTCGGGATATCGCCCAGCGCGGCGACTTTCACGAATGCCATATTTCTTTTGTAGCAGTTTCCGATGGAAATAGCGTCCTAAATCATCGCTCTCGCGTCAGTCTGCCGTCGCGCGACCCACAGGCAGGCGCGCGGTGGTCGGGTACTTGCAGGTTTTTTCTTTGGCTCCCGTTTACAGGACGGGAGGGAGGCTGTTATGTCCAAACGAAAATCGGAAGGAGTCAAAAAACCACGCCTGGTGGATAAAGTCGGGCATTCCGGCGTTTATCCGATGTCGGGGCCGCATCCGCCGGGAGATGCGCCGGCCGTGTGGCCGGGAACGTGGGGGCAAGGAAAGCGCGGCGCGGCGGGATATGAAGATCATGGCGAATCCGAGCTGATCGTCACGCGCGTGGTTCCCGAAAAATGCCGCGACATCATGACCAAAGATCCGGCCTTTTGCCAGGCCGAGGATAAAGCCGCGATCGCGGGCAAGCTGATGCAGAGACACGACATCGGCGTGTTGCCGGTGGTGGAGAATTTGCATTCGGCGAAGCTGGTGGGTATCGTTACGGATCGCGATCTGGCGATTCGAGTTCTGGCGGAGGGTCGCGATCCGCACAAGACGGCGATCCGGGAGATCATGTCGCAGCCGGTGGTTACGTGCTCGCCGGACGACGATGTGGAAGTCGTGATCAAGCTGATGGAGCGGCATCAACTCAAGCGGATTCCGGCGGTTGACAAAGCCGGCCGCGTGGTGGGGATGATTTCGCAGGCGGATATCGCCTTGCGGATTCCGGATGAGACGAAAGTCGCGGAGGTGGTCACCAGCATCGCGCAGCCGCGGTGACGGCTGTTGGCGGGAGATTGCGCACGGGGTTGGGTGAAATGTGCGCGCGGGGGCGCGATGGGGGTGATTCGCGCTGAGCAGCCATAACTGTCGCGCCGCAAAGGCCGCGGGTTGGTTGAGGCACCGATGTGGTTTTTAGCCGGTGGCGGCGAGTTGCTGAACGCCGTCGCGCAGTCGGATGGTTCCTTGCGCGAGCGCGCTCGATCGCGGGCCGGGGAGAACGATTCCGGTGAGGTTGAGCGGATCGGCGAGCGCGATCTCCATGATTTCGCCGGACGCGGCGGAGCGGCGGATATGGCGCAGGAGATCGAGCGCTTCCGGGCGCGCGAACTGTTCGCCGACGAAGCCGCTGACGAAGCGGCCTCCGCGGATTTCGCCGCGGGCTTCCATGCGGCGCAATTCGACCAGAATGTCGCGCCAGGCGGGCGCCAGCGTTTCGCGCGCCAGCAGATCGCGAAACACGACGCCCCAGCGATCGAGAAGCTGGCGGGCGAAAAATTCGGGCTGCACGTTGTGAGTCCCGCGATCGAGCAGCGCCCATCGGCCGGCGGCATGGCGCGGCCGCGCAAAGCGGCCCCGGCCTTCACCGCGGCGGCGCTTGGGATCGACCAGCGCGCGCAGATTCTCGAATCCATCCGCGGTGACGCGTCCGGCGGCCACCAGCTCCCAGAGACCGTCCTCGACTTCGCTTTGAAGACGCCCGGTTGCGCGAACGAGCTCGTTGAAAAACGACGCGCCGCGTTTTTCAAGAGCGCCCAGCACGTCCTTGGCGGGATGCGACAGCGGTGCCTCGCCGGCAGCGGGCGGAAGCAGGCGCGCGGCGTCTTCGCGCAAAAAGATCGCAAGCGGAGCCACCCGCGTGGGGCGGACGCGCCGCGCGCCTTCTGATTCCAGCGCGGGATGGGGCGACAATCTTCCCCACATGATTTCGCCCGATAGCGACAGGCGATCGAGCCATTCGGGATCGTAGTTGGCGATGCGCCGGGGCAGAACCACGGATTCCCACGCAGCGGCCGAAATTTCGTAGCCCTGAAGCTGGCCCAGGATCTGGAACAGCCCGTCCACGCCGTGAAGCTGTGCTCCGGGCGCGAGATGATGCCAGCGGCACAGGAAGCGCATGAATTCGGCGGAGGTGACGGGCTCGATCTCCTTGCGCAGGCGGCCGAGGGTCATGCGATGAATGCGCGCGAGAATGCGGCGATGACAGAATTGCGTCTCTTGCGCGGAAAACTGGCCGCGCAGGATGGAGCCTTCCGATTCGAGTTTGGCGAGCGCGATATCGATTGCGATTTGCGGCAGGCTGAGGCGCGCGGCGAGTTCGGCGGGAGTGAATGGGCCGATCGAATCGGTCCAGCCGCGCAGGACGGCGGCGGCCGCGGCTTCGTCTTCCTCGATTGCGGCGCGGGCTTGCGCGATGCGCTCGGTGGCGACCCAAAGATTGTTGATGATGGTCACGCGGCCGGCGCTCGAAAGCTCTTCGAAAAGCGCCCGCCATTCGTCGACCGGCGGGAGCAGGATCAGAGTGAGCAGCGCGTCGTGGAGCTCATCGGCGTCGCGAACCGTGGGCCAGGATTCCGCGGCTACCTGCGCGATTGCGGCGGGGTCGAGCGCGCCGATCGAGCCGGCGTCTTCGGAAGGCAGGGTGCGGCGAAGCTGGACGGCGCGGGCGCGGCGCTCTTCCAGCGGCGCGTCGTCGAGATAGGCGTAGGGGTTCGAGTTCAGAATCTCGTGCGAGAACGGCGACGGCTCCGGCGTATCGATGGCGACGGTTTGGATGGATCCGTTTTCGATACGCTTCAAAATTTCGATGAGGCCGTCGAGATCCATGGCTTCGTGCAGGCAGTTGTCGATGGTTTCGTTGACCAGGGGATGGTCGGGGATGCGGATGTCGCCGGTGAGGTTTTCGGGGCAGGCGATCTGATCGGGAAAAACGGCGGCGAGCAGATCGTCGGAGCGCATGCGCTGGATGGGCGGCGGAACTTTTTTTCCACCCATGAAGCGCGGGACCGCGAGCGCGCGAGACGCGTTCCATTTCCAGCGCGCGCCGAACATCGGAGCGGGGAGCATCGCCTGGGTGAGCACTTTTTCGACGGTTTGCGGATGCAGAAATTCAAAAACCGTTTCGAGCGGAAAGGAATGCTGATCGCTTAACGAGAGCAGCAGGCCATTGTCGGTGGCGGCGGCTTGCAACTCGAAGTTGAAAGTGCGGCAGAAGCGCTTGCGCAGCGCGAGCCCCCAGGCGCGGTTGATGCGCGAGCCGAAGGGCGCGTGGATGATCAACTGCATTCCGCCGGCTTCGTCGAAGAAGCGCTCGGCGACGACGGTGGTTTCGCTTGGCATGGCGCCCAAGGCGCGCGCGCCGGCGCGAACGTAATCCGACGCTTGTTCCGCGCCGAGCCGGTCGAGCGAACATTCGCGTTCGAAAAACGCGACAGGATCTTGCGATGCGGCGGCATCTTCGCGCAATTTCGAAACGGCGAGCGAAAGCTCGCGCGTGCGGCCGGGAGCTTCGCCGCGCCAGAACGGAATGGTGGGCGCCGCGCCGTGCGCGTCTTCCACGCGAACGCGCCCCGGTTCGACGCGTCGAATGCGCCACGACGTGGTGCCCAGCAGAAAAACGTCGCCGGCCATGCTTTCAACGGCGAAGTCTTCGTCGAGCGAGCCGACCACGGTGGATTCGGGTTCGGCGATCACCTGGTATTGCGCGGTTTCCGGAATGGCGCCGCCGCAGGTGATGGCGGTGAGGCGCGCGCCGCGGCGTCCGCGAACGCGATGATTCACCTGGTCGCGATGCAGGAACGCGCCGCGCCGGCCGCGCGAGGTCGCGATGCCTTCCGAGAGCATCTGGACGACGGATTCGAACCGGCGCCGATCGAGCGAGCGGTACGGATAAGCGCGCCGGACCATGGCGAACAGCTCGTCTTCGTTCCAATCATCAGCGGCACAAGCTGCAACAATGTGTTGCGCCAGAATATCGAGCGGCGCTTCGGGAATTTCGATTTTGTCGAGCTCGCCTGCGCGGATGGCGCGAACCACAGCGGCGCATTCCACCAGCTCGTCGCGCGTGGTGGCGAACAGGCGGCCTTTGGGAAGCGCGCCGACCCAGTGACCGGCGCGGCCGATGCGCTGCAGCGCGACCGCGATCGCGCGCGGCGAGCCGATCTGGCACACCAGATCGACGGTGCCGATGTCGATGCCGAGCTCCAGCGACGCGGTCGCGACCACGGCTTTCAGCTCGCCGGACTTGAGGCGCTGCTCGGCCGTCAGGCGGAGCTCGCGCGAGAGGCTGCCGTGGTGCGGAAGGACGGCGTTTTCGCCCAGGCGTTCGGCGAGATTGTGCGCCACGCGTTCCGACAGCCGGCGCGTATTGACGAACACCAGCGTGGTGCGGTTCTCGCGCGCCAGCGCGGCGACGCGGTCGTAGATCTCGCCCCACATTTCGTTGCTGGCGATCGGACCAAGCTCGGAACGCGGAACTTCGACCGCGAGATCGAGCTTGCGGCGATGGCCGATGTTCACGATGGCGGGATTAAGCCGCCCGGCTCTGGCTGGACTGGGTTCATCGTTCGGGTAGAGCGGGCCTTTAGGCCCGCGTCCAGCGCTACCACTATTGTTTTCCTTGGCAGGGTTTAACCTGCCGCCGGCTGAAGCCGGCTGGGAATCTAAGTAAGGCTGGCCTGACGCGGAACTAAAGTTCCGCTCTACCCGGTCCGCGCCGGTGAGAAAGTGCGCGACCTCTTCGATCGGCTTCTGCGTCGCCGATAATCCGATTCGCGTAGGGCGATTCGCCAGCAGATCGAGACGCTCGAGAGACAGTGTGAGGTGCGCGCCGCGCTTGTCGTCGGCGACGGCGTGGATTTCGTCGACGATGACGGTCTTGACCTGGCTCAGGATGGCGCGGCTGCTGTTGGCCGTGAGCAGGATGTAGAGCGATTCAGGCGTGGTGACCAGGATGTGCGGCGGACGCTTCAGCATCTCGCGCCGCTCTTTGATTAGTGTGTCGCCGGTGCGAACGGCGGTGCGAATCTCCGGCATCAGCAGGCCGCGCTCGCCGGCGAGTGCGAGAATCTCGCCCAGCGGGGCTTCCAGATTTTTCTGGATGTCGTTACCCAGCGCCTTCAGCGGCGAGATGTAGAGAACTTCGGTCGAGTCGCGCAGTTCGCCTGAGAGCGCCTTGCGCACCAGGCGGTCGATGCAGATCAGGAATGCGGCGAGCGTCTTGCCCGATCCGGTGGGCGCGGAGATCAGCGTGGTGCGGCCGGCGAGGATCTCCGGCCAGCCCTGCTCTTGCGGCTCGGTCGGCGTGCCGAAGCGCGAGACGAACCACTCGGCGACGAGCGGATGTGCCCAGGCGAGCGAAGCGGGAATGGCGCTGGGAGGCACCGCAACATTCTAGCAGATGTTCGCTAATTGTTCGCTTCTTCGCAATCGCCGGTATTGG
>JASHWA010000456.1 GCA_030044325.1 Bryobacteraceae bacterium | reverse complement strand
TGCAGAGCGCCGTCCGCTACGCCTCCCTGCATCCTTACGACGGCACCGGAGAGCAAGTCGCCAACCTGATCCTCTACGGTGAACTCACCGCCTCCCAAAAGCCCGCATTCCTCGACCTGACGCGCGGTAACATCCAGGTCCGCTCCACCGGCGATCTCCTCACCGTCGCCATCGTAAACTACGATTCCCACTTCTTTTCGCCGTGGCTAAGACCGGTCGTGTCGCCGAGACCGATCGTAGTCAGCGCGCCGATGGCGACTGCCGCGAAGTAGGTAGCGGAACAGGGGATCACATCCCCGCCGGAGACAATTGGATCTCAGCCATCTTCACCGTCTCGCCCCCTCGCACCGTCACCTCGGGAATCGTGTAATCCCGATAACCTGGCTTCTTGACGACGATCGCATAACGACCCTCCGGAACATCGACAAACTGAAAAAAACCCTTTGCATCCGTACCCGTCGTTCGGCGATGCGATTCCGGGTCGACGCCGTCGATGTTGGTGGCCGTCAGAGTCGCGTCGGCAACCGGCGCGTGATTTTGATCCACCACCGTTCCCTGTATCAGCGCCACCAGCGGCTGCTGGCCACCGGCCGGAAGCAAGAAAAACACCAGCAGGATGGCCAGGAGACACTTTCGCAAGCTCGCCCCCTACATTTAGGGTGCCACGGCCCACTACCCACTTCCCACTACCCGGGTTATCCTGATTCCTTGGCGACCATCAAACCCTTCCAGCCCTATCGCTACACGCCCAAAGCCGGCGATCCGTCCAAGCTCCTCACCCAGCCCTACGACAAAATCGATGCCCAACTCCGGGCGCACTATCTCGCCGCCAGCCCGTATAACCTGGTCCGCATCATCCTTGGCGAAAAACGCCTCTCCGATAGCGAAGCCGATAACGTCTACACCCGCGCCGCCGCGCACCTCGACGCCTGGATTGGCGACGATATCCTCGCGCAAGACCCGGCGCCGGGATTCTACGCCTACTTTCAGGAATTCGACGTCCCCGATTCGGGCGAGCGGCTTACGCGCAAGGGGCTGATCGCCATCGGCAAGATCGAGGATTATTCCGCCGGCATCGTCTTTCGCCACGAGCAAACGCTCACCGGCCCGAAAAAGGATCGTTTGGAGCTTCTGCGCCACACGCGCGCACATTTCGGGCAGATTTTCATGCTTTATCCGGATCCCGAATCCGCGGTCGATCATCTCCTGGATGCCGCGGCTGTCGCGCCGCCCGCGGTTTCCGTCATCGACGATTACCGGGTCCGCCATTCCCTGTGGCCCATCACCGACGCCGCGCGCATCGCGAAAATCGAAGCGCTGATGGCCGGCAAAAAACTGCTGATCGCCGACGGCCATCATCGCTACGAGACCGCGCTCGCCTATCGCAACGAAAATCCCTCCGATCCGGCGGCGCAATACGTGATGATGACGCTGGTCAACATGTATTCGCCCGGTTTGCGCATCCTCGCGACCCATCGCGTGGTGCGGGGCCTGGGCGATTTTGACCCCGTGAAATTTTTCGAGCACGCCGTCGATGCCGGATGGTCCGTCGCGGCCTGCCCCACTCTCGATGTGCTCAAAGACCGCCTGGCGCATCGCGATCCCAAGCTGGTGCAGATCGGCGTGGTGGCGGCGGGAGAAATTCGCCTGATGCAGCGCGCGCGCAAAGAAGGCCAGCTGGACGTGCCCATCCTGCATCGCGAAATCCTCGACGGCCTGCTCGGCATCGGCGAAGAAGCCGTGCGCGACGAAAAATATATCAAATACGTGCGCGGAATCGACGCCGCCGCGGCCGCTCTTCAGGATGGCGCGCAAGTTGCCTTTCTGCTCGAACCCACTCCCATCCAGGACATGGCCCGCATCGCGTTCGCGGGCGGCGTCATGCCCCAAAAATCCACCGATTTTTATCCCAAGCTGCTCAGCGGCATCACGATCTATAAACTGGGTTCGTAGTTCGTGGTCCGTGGTCCGTAGGTCGTGGTTCGTGGTTCTTGGTGCGTGGTCCGTGGTGCGTGGTCCGTGGTGCGTCGTCGATTGAGTACGGATGGCGCAACGCGCACGCCCGACGACAAACCACTAACCACTAACCCACTACCCACTACCCACTACCCACTCCCTACTCCCCACTCCCAACTACCCACTAACCGTCGCGCTATCCTGTTTCCTGATGAAAATGATCCAAGCGGCCGTATTCGGCACCGGATTCATGGGTAAAGTGCACACCGAAGCGCTGCGCCGGCTCGGAAATATCGAGGTGGCCGCCGTCGCCGCGTCCACGCAGGCGGCCGCCGACGCCTTCGCCGCGCAGAACAACATCCCCTACGCGACCGCGGACTGGCAATCGGCGCTGGCGCGCGCCGGCGCCGTCCACGTCTGCACTCCCAACGTGCTGCACTACCCCATGGCGCTTGCCGCGCTCGAAGCCGGCAAGCACGTGCTGTGCGAAAAACCGCTCACCATGACCTACACCGAAGCGCGCGATCTCGCCTCCATCGCGACGCGCAAAAATCTCACCCACTGCGTCAATCACAACCTGCGCTTTTATCCCGTCGTGCAGCACATCCGCGATATGGTCGCCGCGGGCGAGCTCGGCGAAATTCTGCTCGTCAACGGGACCTATTTTCAGGACTGGCTGCTCTACGATACCGACTGGAACTGGCGCGCCGCGATCGAATCCGGCGGCGCGCTACGCGCCATGGGCGACATCGGATCGCACTGGATGGACATGATCCAGCACCTCACCGGGCTGCGCATCACCGCGCTATGCGCCGATCTCAACACTTTTCATAAAACCCGCAAGCGCCCCCGCGGATCGGTGGAAACCTTCACCGGAAAAAATCTGGCGCCCGCCGATGCGGAAGAGATCGCCATCGACACCGACGATGCGGGAGCCGTTCTGTTGCGCCTGGGCGGCCGCGCCCGCGGTTCGTTCGCCGTCAGCCAGGTTTCCGCGGGCCGCAAGAACCGTTTTGCATTCGAAATCTACGGGACCAAATCCGGCGTCGCCTGGAACCAGGAGCGTCCCGACGAGTTGTGGATCGGCCATCGCAATTCGCCCAATCAACTCATCGTGAAGGACCCCGCGCTGCTCCATCGCCGCGCCGCCGGCTTCGCCGATCTGCCCGGTGGTCACAGCGAAGGCTACGACGACACGTTCAAACAGATGTTTCGCCGTTTCTACGCCCGCGTCGCCGATGCCAACGCGCCCGTCGAATACCCCACGTTCGAAGACGGCGCCAGCGGAATGCTGCTGCTCGAGAAGGTTCTCGAAAGCTCCCAATCGCGCGGCTGGGTGGACGTTTAACGCGTCGGGCAGCCGGTTTGTAGGCCGGCTGCCCTCCTCCGATACTTTTTAACGCGCAATCGCGCGGAAAAGCGGCTCAGCTTAAATTCGCGGCCATTTTTCGCGTAACTTTTGGAGCCGCCTGCGCGCTTCACCGGAATCGATCGACTCGGCCGCCATCGCGACGCCCCTCCGCAGGTCCGGCGCGACTTCGGCTGCGACCAATCCGGCCGCCGCGTTGATCAATACGATCTCGCGGCGCGCGCCCGGCTCGCCTTCAAGAATCGCCAGCGCGATTTCCGCATTCCGTTGCGGATCTCCGCCCGAAATCGATTCGAGCGATGCGCCCGCCACGCCGAAATCCGCCGGAGTCCACATCATCGCCCGCACCGCGCCGCAGCGCACTTCATACACCTGCGTCGGCCCCGAGATGCTGATTTCATCCAGGCCATCGTAGCCGTGCACAACAAAGGCGTGCAGCGTTCCCAGCTGCGCCAGCGCTTCCGCCATCAGCCTGGCCGCTTCACGCGACGGCGCACCGATCAACTGCCGCTGCGCCCGCGCCGGATTCGCCAACGGACCGATCAGGTTGAACACCGTCCGGATCCCCAGCTCCCGCCGCACCGGCTGCGCGTGCTTCATCGCCGGATGCATGTGCGGCGCGTACAGAAATCCGATGCCCGCTTCGCGCACCGCCTCCACCGCTTCTTTGGCCGTCATCGCGAACCGCACGCCCAGCGCTTCCATCACCTCCGCGCTCCCCGACCGGCTGGTGATCGACCGGTTGCCGTGCTTGGCGACGCGCGCTCCCGCACCCGCCATCACCAGCGCCGCAACCGTCGAAATGTTGAACGTTCCAGCGCCGTCGCCCCCGGTGCCGCACGTGTCGATAACGTCCTCGCCCGCATCGACCAACACCGCCCGTTCCCGCATCGCCCGCGCGAACCCCGCAAGTTCGGAAGCTGTTTCGCCCTTCATCCGCAGCGCGATCAGAAATCCGGCCAGAGAAGCCTCCCCGGCCGACCCCTCCAGAATCGCGCTCATGGCACGATGCGCGTCATCCGCGGAAAGATGCTCGCCCGAAGCCACGCGATGAAGAAACGGTTTTAAGGACACTTGTTTCTATAATCGCGCATCAGGCTCACCGCGGCCGTATTTGGTAGTTTGTAGGGGCTCTGCGCTCGGGCAGCGCCGGCGGCGAACCACGAACTACGCACCCCAACGCATCACTTCGGATTTTCGCAGGAGTTCGATACGGTCCGGATGGTTAGCGGCTGAAACGCGTTGTCGCCGCCGTTCTGATTCATCGTGCCGGTCAATTGCACCGTGTGATCGACGTAAGCTTCCAGTTGCTGCGAAGCGCTGAAAGTATATTTCTGCCCCGATTTCGAATCCGTGATCACGTATTGATTGTCCCCGGCGCCCTTGCTCAGGCATCCGACCACGGTCACCGATTCATTCTGCTGCTGCTGCGCCGGCGGATTTTGCGCTTGCTGAGCGAACGCCGTGCCGGCCAGCGCAAATGCGATAGGAAGGAAAAATTTCATGGAACCTCCGGCCTGCCGGGGAGCAAGGCGCGGGCCAGTCGCGCGCGCGATTAGTCCCTCATCCGCTTGCGCCAGCGCAATTCAGTAAATCCCTTTGCGCCTGTAAAAACTGTACGGTAGGAGTTACAGCCGTGCAAACACATCTGTCGCGTTTCGAATGGGCAGAACGTCGAAACCGCTTGGAGCGGTCGGCGTGGACAGAGCTGTCTGTCCCCTTTTTTGAGCAACCTTCTAAACTGGGTTTATGTCCTTGAGCGAATACGTTTCTCTCGGCCGTTCCGGCGTGCGTGTGAGCCCCCTGTGTCTCGGCGCGATGACCTTCGGCGAAGATTGGGGCTGGGGGTCCACGGTAGAGGATTCCAAAAAGATTATCGATCGCTACATCGGCCTCGGCGGCAATTTCATCGATACCGCCAACGGCTACACCAAGGGGCATTCGGAAGCGATTATCGGCGACCACATCGGACGCCATCCCTCCCGCCGCGACCGGCTGGTGATCGCGACCAAATTTCTCACCAACATGTATCGCGGAGATCCCAACGGCGGCGGCGCCGGCCGCAAATCCGTGATCGGAGCGTGCGAACAATCGCTGCGGCGCCTCAAAACGGATTACATCGATCTTTACTGGATGCATTTCTGGGATCGCTTCACCCCCATCGAGGAGACCATGCGCGCGCTCGACGACCTGGTGCGCTCCGGGAAAGTCCGCTACATCGGATTTTCGGACACGCCCGCGTGGAAGGTCGCGCAGGCGCAGATTTCCGCGATTCTTAAAGGCTGGACGCCGCTGATCGCATTGCAGCTCGAATATTCGCTGTTGGAGCGGACCATTGAAGGCGAGCTGATCCCCGCCGCGCTCGAATTCGGCCTCGGCGTCACGCCCTGGTCGCCGCTCCGGTCCGGAGTGCTGACCGGAAAATACACCCGCGAATCGGCCAAAACCGCGAAGCCGGGGCGCGGCGTTTTCGTCACGCGCGCGTTTTCCGACGAAGCGTTCAACGTCTTGGACGTGCTGATCGAAGTCGCGCGCGAGGCGGGGACCACTCCCGCGCGAGCCGCGCTCGCCTGGGTTGCGCAGCGTCCCGCCGTGGTTTCCACCATCATCGGCGCGCGCACCATGGAACAGTTGGAGGACAATCTCGGCTCGCTCGAAGTGAAATTGAATGCGGAGCAGATCAGGAAACTGGATGACGCTTCCAAACCGAAGCTGAATTTTCCCCACGATTTTCTGGGACGCGTTCAGGCCTTCGCCTACAATGGCGCGACCATCAACGGCCAGCCGTCGCCGGTGAATCAGGCATCGCCGGCGAATGACGAGGAACGTTATTAAAATGGAGCGGTATTGATGACGCGAAAGCTCGGAACGCAAGGTCTCTCGGTGGCCGGAATCGGGCTCGGCTGCATGAGCATGTCGCATGGCTACGGAGAGCGCGGAGACGAAGCCGAATCGATCGCGACCATCCATCGCGCGCTCGATCTGGGCGTGACGCTGCTCGATACGGCGGAGGCGTACGGGCCCTACACCAATGAAGAACTGGTCGGCAGAGCGATCCGCGGGCGGCGCGACGGCGTGATCCTGGCGACCAAGTTCGGAATCGTGATCGGCGCCGGATCGCTCAAGATGGATGGATCTCCGGCCAACGCGAAAAAATCTGTGGAGGGATCGCTGCGCCGGCTGAACGTCGAAGTGATCGACCTGTATTATCTGCATCGCAGAGATCCCGCGGTTCCCATCGAGGAAACCGTGGGCGCGATGAAAGAGCTGGTCGAAGCCGGCAAGATTCGCTACATTGGCCTGTCCGAAGTGGGCCCGGAAACGCTGCGCCGCGCGCACAAAATTCACCCGATCACGGCCGTGCAGAGCGAATATTCGCTATGGGAGCGCGGAATCGAGGAATCGGTGCTGCCGGCGATGCGCGAGCTCGGCGTGGGACTGGTGCCATTCAGCCCGCTGGGGCGCGGCTATCTGACCGGCGCGCTCCAATCGAGCGCGGAGTTCGTCGCCGGCGACTTCCGCCGCAATCTCCCGCGCTTCAACGACCAACACATGGCCGCGAACCAGAAACTGGTCGCCATCGTGAAGCAGGTCGCCGGCCGGCACGGCGCAACACCGGCGCAGGTCGCGCTCGCATGGATTCTCGCCGTCGCGCCGGACGCCGTTCCGATCCCCGGCACCAGGCGCCGGAAATATCTCGACGAAAATCTCGCAGCCGTGAGCGTCCGGCTGACCGACGGCGACATGGCCGAATTGGGCCGCATCGCGTCGATGACTGAAGGGGATCGTTACCCGCCGGCGATGGCGCAAGCGGTCGAGCGCTAGCCCCTCACTTTCCGGGTTCGGCCGGCGGAGGCTGGACGTCGATCAATTCGACGTCGAAAATCAGGTCCGCCTTGGGCGGAATCTTGCCACGCCCTTTTTCGCCATAGGCGAGCTGATAGGGAATCAAAAAGCGGCGTTTCCCGCCCACGCGCATCCCCTCGAACCCCGCATCCCAGCCCGGAATCACTTTGCGCTTGCCCTGCTCGAACGTGATCGGCTGCCCGCGCTCGCGCGAGGAATCGAATTCGCTCCCGTCATACAGCCAGCCGGTGTAATGCACCGTGAACATCATCCCGGCTTCGGCGACCTTTCCGGTGCCCGGCTGAATATCGATGTATCGCATGCAATACTGCGTGGTGATTTTCCCGTCCACGTGCGGAATCGAATCGGGAATCTTCGGCTGCGCGCAGGCCGCGAGCGCCGCGATGGTGAACACGCCCAAAAGTCGCATTCGCAAATTGTATCAAGAGCCGCGACCTCCTCCGCGAGCCGCGCCAGCAATGGCGCGGGTTCTTCCCGCTCTCACACCCTCCTCCGCAATCCCCCCGAGCTTCGCGAACAACCTCTGTTACCCTGAACACATGCGTTTTCTACCTTTATTTGCGTCGCTAGCGCTCCTGGGGTGCTCTTCCCACGATCCCGCCGCCGAAGCGCTCGACAAGGCCGCGGCCGAGCCCGGCGCCGTGAAAACCGCAAGCGGGATGGTGTATCGCGAACTCACCCCCGGCGCCGGCGAATCGCCCAAGGCGAGCGACCTCGTCACCGTGAACTATCGCGGCACCCTGCTCGATGGAACCGAGTTCGACAGCTCTTATAAGCGCAACCAGCCGGCGCAGTTTCCGCTGAATCGCGTGATTCCGTGCTGGACCGAAGGCGTGCAGCGGATGAAGACCGGCGGCAAATCCAAGCTCACCTGCCCCGCCAATCTCGCCTACGGCGAACAGGGATCTCCTCCCGCCATTCCTCCCAACGCCACGCTGATTTTCGAAGTCGAGCTGCTCTCCATCGCTCACTGAAGTCAAAATTGAGCGATCCGCACCCGCCCTCCGAATCCGATCTTCCGCGCGCGCTGGGGTTGTTCGATTCGACTTCGATCGTGCTCGGAATCGTCATCGGCGCGGGAATTTTTCTCGTTCCCAACCTGATCGCGCGCTCGGCCGGCTCCCCCGGCTGGATTCTCACCGCGTGGGCCTTCACCGGCGCGCTCTCCTTTTTCGGCGCGCTCGCCTTCGCCGAGCTCGGCGCGATGATTCCGGCCACCGGCGGGCAATACGTCTATCTGCGCATCGCGTGGGGACCGCTCGCCGGATTTCTGTGCGGCTGGACGCATTTTCTCATCAGCCAGTCCGCCGGAATCGCGTATCTCGCCGTCAGCTTCGCCATCTACTGCTCGTATTTCGTCGCACTCGGCGCGTGGCAGGCGAAACTGGTCGCCCTCGCCGTGATGGCCGCCCTGACTATGGTTAACTATCGCGGCATTCGCGCCGGAGCAGCCGTGCAAAACACCTGCACCGTCGCCAAAATCGCCGGTCTGACCGTCCTGGTCGCGAGCGCGTTTTTCGCCAAACACGTCGCCGCCACTCCGGCCTTCGGTCCCATCACCGCGGCATCTTTCGGAGTCGCGATGATCGCCTGCCTGCAAGCCTACGACGGATGGTCCGCCGTCAGCTTCGTCGCGGGCGAAATCCGGAATCCGCAAAAAACGCTGCTGCGCGCGCTGGTGATCGGAATGGCCGCGGCGATCTTGATCTACGTCACGGTGAATTGGGCGTACCTGCGTGTCCTGACGATCCCCGAAATCGCGCGCGCCGATCGAGTAGGCGCGGCCGCCGCCGAACGAACGCTGGGGCGAAGCGGCGCCGCGCTGGTTTCCATCACCATTCTTCTTTCGATCCTCGGGTCGCTCAACGGGCGCCTGTTGACGCAGCCGCGCGTGTATTTCGCCCAGGCGCGCGACGACCTCTTTTTCGCCCGCTTCGCCTTGGTTCATCCCAAATTCCGCACGCCGTGGTTTTCGATTCTCATGCAGGCCGCCTGGAGCGCCGTGCTGATCCTCACCGGATCGTTTGAAAGCCTGATCGATTACCGCATTTTCGGCGTGTGGATGCTCAACGTCGCTACCGTCGCGGGCGTCATCCAACTGCGTCGCGCGCAGCCGGGTCTCGCGCGTCCCTACCGCATGTGGGGCTACCCCTTCACCACCATCGCCTTCATCGTTTGCGGAGCCGCGTTCATGCTCAACACCCTGATCGAGCGTCCGCGCCCTTCGCTCATCGGGCTCGCCATCATGGCCGCGGGCGTGCCGATGTATTATCTGTGGAGACGCCGCAAATCATGAACAGTTACCAGGTCCAGATCAGGCGCTCTTCCCCCGGCCATTCATATGTTCGCTCGTATCACGTCACATCCGCCGAACGGATGACCGTGCTCGACGCGCTGTTTCGCATCCAGGCCGAACAGGATTCCTCGCTCGCCTTCCGCTGCGCCTGCCGCGTGGGAATGTGCGGCACCTGCGCGATGTCCATCAATCGCGTCCCGCGCCTGGCGTGCAAGACGCGGATTTCCGCGCTCGATTCACCCGTCGTCACGCTCGCCCCGCTTCCCAATTTTCCCGTGATTCACGACCTGGTCGTTTCGCTCGAGCCGTTTTTTGAACAATGGAAGCGAATCCGTCCCGCGCTTCGCGGCTCGCCGTCGGATACACTCGCCATCATTCTGCCCGACCCGGATATTTCGCGTAAACGCGATTGCATCACCTGCGGCATCTGCTACGCCGCGTGCGGCGTCAAAGCCTCGCACGCCGATTATCTCGGCCCGGCCGCGATCAATCGCGCTTTTCTCCGCGTTCACGATCCGCGCGACAGCGCGCGCCAGCAGCGCCTCAAAATTCTGAATGACGAATGGTCCGGCGTCTGGCGCTGTCACACGCAATTCAACTGCACCGCCCTCTGCCCCAAAAAAATCGACCTCACCGAAACCATCGGCCGATTCAAAAGGACCCTGCTCGTTTCATGAAGCTTCTGCTCCGCAAGTATGCCGGCCCGTTCAGCGGAATGCTCGCGCACCTGATCCAGCGAGCCACCGGACTGCTCCTGCTCGTCTATCTTTTTCTCCACGTGCGCACCATCTACGCCCTGCGCGGCGGACCTGCAGCGTTCGATCGCGCGGTCGCCGGATTTCGCTCGCCGCTCTTCAAATTGCTCGAAATCGCGCTGCTCGCAGTGGTGATCCTGCACGCGCTGAACGGACTGCGCATCACGCTGATCGATCTGGGCGCGAAACACGCGGCCCAGCGCCGGCTGTTCGCGTGGTCGCTCGGCGCGGGCGCGCTGATCTTCCTGGCTGGCGCCATCCCGCTGTTCCTCTCTTCGGTGCTCGGCCGATGATTCCCGCGATCGTTTGGTGCGTGCAACGAATCACCGGCGCACTGCTCGTCATTCTCTTGATCGCCCACTTCTGGGTGGAACACTTCGTTTCCGAAAATCTGCGGCGCGGCGATCTGACCTATGACGCCATTCGCGCGCGCATTATGAATCCGGCGTGGCAGGCCATCGATATCGCGTTTCTGCTGATCGCTCTCGTGCACGGGCTGAGCGGCGCGCGCAACATCGTGATGGATTACAGCCGCATCGGCCGGCGCGGCGCCCGCTTCGTCACGGCGATCCTGTGCGCCGTCGGAGCGGTGTGGGCCTGGTGGGGCGTCGCCGCCTTCGCGAATCTCAAATGATCGACGAAATCGAATCGGACATTCTGATTCTCGGCGCGGGCGGCGCGGGATTGCTCGCCGCGCTGCACGCGCTCGACATCTCGCCCCAGCTGCGCATCACCATCGCCGTCAAAGGGCTGCTCGGGCAGAGCGGCTGCACTCGCATGGTGCAGGGCGGATACAACGCGGTGCTCCATCCCAGCGATTCCTTCGAGCGCCATTTTCTCGACACCATCAAAGGCGGCGCCTGGATCAATCACCAGGAGCTCGCCTGGAAGCTGGTGGAACAAGCTCCGCGCCGCATCGTCGAGCTCGAAAACAAAGCCGGCTGCCTGTTCGACCGCAATCCCGATGGCACCATTCATCAGAAACCGTTCGCGGGACAATCCTTCGACCGCACCGTGCATCGCGGCGATCTCACCGGAATCGAAATTATGTCCAACCTGCGCGACTCGATTCTCGAAACCGGTATTCGCGTGCTTCAGGAGTGCCGCGCGCTCGCATTGCTCGAAGCCGGCGGCCGGATCGGCGGCGCGCTCGTCGCCGAAATTCGGACCGGACGGCTGATCGCCGCCCGCGCCAAAGCTACCCTGATCGCGACCGGCGGCGGCGCGACCATGTATCGCATCTCCTCACCGTCGCTTGAAAAATCCGGCGACGGAATGGCGATGGCCTGGCGCGCCGGAGCCGAGTTCGTCGATATGGAAATGCTCCAGTTCCATCCCACCGGGCTTCTGGTGGGCGATTCGATCGCCACGGGAGGGTTGCTCGAAGAGGGTTTGAGAGGTGCCGGCGCGCGGCTCTACAATGGCTTGGGCGAACGATTCATGCAAGCCTACGATCCCGAACGCCTGGAGCGCGCCACGCGCGACGTGGTCTCGCGTTCCAGTTTTTTCGAGATCGCCGCGGGGCGCGGAAGTCCCTCGAACGGCGTTTATCTCGACGCGTCGCACCTCGGCGAAAAATTTCTCATCGAAAATTTTCCGG
The DNA here is from genome assembly GCA_030044325.1 of Bryobacteraceae bacterium. Lineage (GTDB taxonomy): Bacteria > Acidobacteriota > Terriglobia > Bryobacterales > Bryobacteraceae > Palsa-187. The sequence goes on along the minus strand of JASHWA010000456.1, from coordinate 648 downwards.
GGATGGTCGAGCGCTGCGCCGATCACGGTTTCGATTTGCTGCACGATCGCGTGGAGGTGTCGCCCAGCGCGCATTACCAGATGGGCGGCCTGCGCATCGACGTCGATTGCCGCACCAGCCTCGAAGGATTGTTCGCCGCAGGGGAAGACGCCGGCGGCGTCCACGGCGCCAATCGCCTGGGAGGCAACGGCGTGGCCGATTCGATTGTGTTCGGAGGCCGCGCGGGCGACGCCATGGCGCATTACGTGCTGGAACAGCCAGCGCCCAAGGCGCGGCCCAACCTGGACGGCTGGAGCCCGCCGTCTCGCGTCCAAGGCGAAAGTCCCTTCGCGCTGCGCAAAGAATTGGAAAACGTGATGTGGGAAAACGCGGGCGTAGTGCGGAGCGGAACAGGGCTCCGATCAGCACTCGAAAAATTATCGGCGCTCGCCGAGCGCGCCGAAACCGTGCGCGTCGACAGCCTCCCCGCGTGGAACGCCGCGCTCGATTTGTCGAATCTGATCGCCGTGGGAACCATGCTCGCCCGCTGCGCGCTGCTGCGCACGGAAAGCCGCGGCGCACATTTCCGCGAGGATTTCCCGAACCCCGATCCCGCCTGGCTCAAGAATATTTTCATCGCGCGCGATTCGGACCCGCACTCGGAGCCGG
>JASHWA010000455.1 GCA_030044325.1 Bryobacteraceae bacterium | reverse complement strand
GGAGCGCGCCGGTCGGGCGTGCCCCCTGTTTCAACACGCCCCTAGAATTTACGCGACCATTCCTTGGGCCAGCGTTCGATCGACACCTTCTTGTCGGTATAGAACTCCACACCGTCGCGCCCCTGGCCATGAAGGACGCCGAAAAAGCTATCCTTCCAGCCGCTGAATGGAAAATAAGCCATAGGCGCCGCGACTCCGATGTTCACTCCCACGTTTCCGGCCGGCGCTTCATAGCGGAATTTGCGCGCCGATACTCCGCTGGTGGTGAAAATCGACGCCGCGTTGCCATACGCGCTGACCGAAAGCTGCTCGATCGCTTCATCGAGATCGTGGGCGTGATGCAGGGCGAGCACCGGCCCGAAAACCTCGGTCGAAGAAATCTCGTCGGCCGGGCTGAGGCCGGCAAGGACGGTCGGTTTGACAAAGCTTCCGCGATCGCCGTCGGGAATCCGAGGCTGGCGTCCGTCGAGCAGGGCCTTCCCGCCCCGTTCGAGGGCTTTCGCGATCAATCCCTCGATCCGCGTTTTGCTCGCGTTCGAGATCACCGGACCCATCTGTGTGGCCTCTTCGATTCCATTGCCGACCCGCAGCGTCGAGGCCAGGTCCACAATGGCGTCGCGGAATTTTTGCGACGACTCGCCGACGGTGATCGCGGTCGAGACCGCCAGGCAGCGCTGGCCCGCGCAGCCAAACGCGCTGTCGCTGACGATTTTCGCGGTGGTTTCCAGATCGGCGTCCGGCATGATCACGACGTGGTTCTTGGCGCCTCCCTGGCATTGAACGCGCTTTCCGTGCGCGCAGCCTTCGGCGTAGATATACCTGGCCACCGGAGTGGATCCGACAAAGCTGATGGCTTTCACGTCCGGATGAGCGAGCAACGCATCCACTGCGGGCTTTGCGCCGACCACGAGATTGACCACTCCTGGCGGCAATCCCGTTTCCGCAAGCAAGCTGAAGAGTTTTTGCGCGGTGAGTGGAACCCGTTCCGACTGCTTCAGAATAAAAGTATTGCCGCAGGCGATGGCATACGGCAGAAACCACAGCGGAATCATGGCGGGGAAATTGAAAGCCGTGATCGCGGCCACAACGCCCAGCGGCTGGCGAATCATGATCTCATCGATTCCGGAGGCGACATCTTCCAGGTTGTAGCCCTGCATCAAGGTGGGAATTCCGCAGGCGACTTCCACGTTTTCGATGCCGCGTTGGACTTCGGCGCGGGATTCCGCCAGAGTTTTTCCGTTTTCGGTGGTGATGAGGCGTGCGATTTCGCCGAAGTTTTCCTCGAGCAGCCGCCGCAGCCGGAACAAATACTGGATCCGATCCTGCGGCGGGGTCCTGCGCCAGGCGGGAAAAGCGGCTTTAGCGGCCTGGATGGCGCGAGACACATCTGGAGGACCGGCCAAAGGCAAACGGCTGATGGGCTCACCGGTTGCGGGATTCAGAATTTCGACGGTGTCGGACGTCTCGCTGCGCCGCCATTCTCCGCCGATAAAGTTATAAACCGTCGCTTCTGTGGGGATCGTCATGGTTGACCTGCACTTGGATGCGCGAACCGGCCAGCCGCAGCGCCTCCGGTGGTTCGATCATCAGCGGCCGGGCGGCAAGCAGGCGACTGGTCCAGGCTCGCACAAACGCTTTATTCTCGTCGAAACTCTATCTGAAGCATATCAGGTTGCCGATAAATCGCGTCTCGCGCGAGATCGAAGCCCCGGCGGCAAGTGTCAAAGCTTAAACGGCAGATGTCCCCGCCATCCGAACTCCACTCCGAGCTTCTTGGAGAGGGAAGCACCGGCATCGGTGATGGCGTCCTGCGGGATTCCGAGAGACAAGGCGATGTTTTCGGGCTGGAACACTCGCTCCGCGGCGCCCAGTGTTCCTTTCTCGATATCGGAAGGCGCCAGGTAGCGCACCACCGGCGACCACACCGAGCCGAGCACCTTTTTCTTGTCAACACTTGCGGTGATACTCTTGGCCAGCTTGACCGCTTCTTGCGATTGCGAAGCGCTCCGCGCAAGATAGGTATACAGAATTTTTTCGAGAGGCTGGAGATTATCGGGCGGAGTGGACGAGCCGCGGCTGGCGGCTGCCTGCGCCAGCTTGATGAAGTCGATCTTGCCGGTTTCCGCCGCGGCCGGCTGCTCTTCGGCTTCCGGCGCTTTCCACTGAAGCCACGCTCCCCATCCGCGCAGATTCCCCCCGATGCGCCGCGCATACGAGCCGGCGGGCACGACGCCGGAGCGCGCCACAATTACATTCCACGCCGATCGGAGCATGGGAGGATCGCGGAATTCGAGCGGACCCCCGGCCGCGTCGTCCAACACCAAAAACAGCGCGAGCACATCGGGGTGGTTTCCCAGCATTCTTCGCAGATTCCCCGCGACTTCGACCAGCAGCGCGCGATCGTAGCGCCCGCGCAACATGAGATACGCTCCATAGATTCCGAGCATCGGGTTCTCGAACTTCCCGTGCAGCATGTCGCGTATCACGCTTTCTCCCAAACTCGCATCCGGATTGGCGCGGCCGAGAGTCTGACGCGCTAATTCGGCAAGATTGAACTCCCTTTCGTTTTCGCTCAGTTCGGGTTGCTCCGGATTCGACATGAACACCGCCGCATTTCCGGTGTCCGGAACGCCCGGGTGGTCGGGAACGCTGCTCCTGACGGGAACCAGAACCTCGGTGCGCCAGCCTTTGGCGACCCACACGCATTGCTCGATGGTTTCCGGCGCACTCGTCCCTTCCGGCTGGGTCTCGAGCAGGTAGCAGCCTGGAGCGAGCTCGAGCGTGATCCAGCCCTGGGACGAATTCATCGATTCCTGAGGCAAAATGCCCACTTGCTTCCCGTCCATCGCCCGGATGGCGAGAGCGCTGGCAAGGGAGCTCGCCGATTCAAAGCTCAACGCGACGCACAACTCGCCCGTTTCCGCCGAAGACCCCTGCGGCTTCGAACTGCTTTGGAGCGGCCGCGGCGCCTTGGGCACGTCGACGTTCAAGTGTGGAGCGATGTGCGTGAAATCTCCCTCGCCGGGAGGGAGCTCCAGGAACTCGTCCGTGGGCGCCAATCCAGCCAGGTATCGAATTTTGTAAAAGCCGCAGGGCAAATCCGCTTGGAGATTTTCGACACCGCGGGCAAGCACCACGCCCAGTCCGTCCATCACGAGAATCTCGGCCGTGGGCAAACCCGTGCGAATGACGAGATGGCGCTTCAATAACTCACGGGATGTTGACATCTACTTCCTCTTTGCTGGGGTCCAGCTCGAAATCCGTTATATTTCCAGTTTCGCGTGATTTTAATCGCCAGATGTGCCCTTCGCCGGTAAGCTCGGCTATCCACGGCTGGGCGCCGGCCACGTGCGTGTCGTCGGGATCCGGGTAATTCGTTCCACCGCGAAGATCGAACGTTTGGCCATGGACCGCCGCGCCGAAGGTAACGCGCACCTTGGGTTTGGGCGGAGGCGGCCGGCGGAGAAACACGAAGTCGGGATCGTAATCGGGCTCGGGAATCTGTTTCTGGGTTTTGTCGAAAACATCTTTCTTGACGCGATCGGCGAGGATCTTTCCGGTCAGATTGCCGTCCCGGTCGCACAGTCCCGGGCTCGCCAGGGCTTCGAGTAACACATGCGTAAAAACGCCGCGGGTTTCCGGCGGGCATAGCTTGTCGCTTTCGCGGGCGGTCGAATCGAGCTGCGTGGCCAGGACGTAGAATTTGCGCCCGGGCGGCCGCTGATCGACCGGAAAGACGGGAATCATCGGCTTGGTCATGGCGATCCCGCCCATCCAGTCGCGGCAACAATCCATGAAGAGAACCACCTCATTGAAGACTCCGGGTCCGCGGAACAATTCGGCGTGAGCGCGGCCGGCGATGTGGTCGTAGAGGTTGGTTTTGGCCATCAGCAACGCGGACTCGGCGAATTCCACTTTGTCTCCTCCGGCGGGGAGAATTCCGTGACCGCTCATGAAAATGTACAGGCGCCGTCCCAGATGATGGAGATCCTTGTCGCCGGCGAGCTCCGACAAACGCTGGAACGGACTTTTTCCGTCCTCGAACGTTGGCCGGATATCCTCAGGCCTGGCGGGCAGGCTGGGCGACGCCGGCACTTCGAGGATCTGGTCGTCGGGAAGATAGGCGACATCCTTGAGCCATTGCGAGAAACGGTGCGCGTCGCCAACCGCTCCCTTGAGTTCAGAGTGCTTCAGATAAAGATTCACTCCGGCAACCACTGCCCAATCTTCAGCCGCCAACCTGTAGACTTGGGCTCCGGGAGGCGCATCCAGAAGCGCGGGTGTCTTCAAGCCGGAATCGGTGTAAAGCGCAAACTCTTTTGGCGAATAGCCGCTCGACTTGACGTAATAAAGATGCGCCGGTGTCTCATTGGTTCCCGCCGGCCCGACGCGCACTCTATCCTGGTCGGCGAGTCCATGGCCGGATTGCATGCGCACCACCGGCGGCTTCCCGTCAGCGACGGCCTCAATCCCGCCCCCGACCTGACCTACCCGGGTTGCGGCGTTCCCGTTATTCGGCGCTCCCATAACCATCCTTAATGATCGCCATCACGCTGTCGCGTGTAGCGGCGGCATCCGCCCAACCTCCATGAGAATGCATGTCGCAACTGAGGCCCGGCCCTTGATCCGCGTCCGACCACACCTGGCCGTATTTCCTCTTCATGAAGCCGAAAGCGCGCACGTATGCCAGAGTTTCGTAGCCGCTCCCTTCATAGGGTTTGGCGTAATAGCGCTGCATGCCCACCAGCGGCTCATCGCGGTTCTCTTCGAGCACACCCGAGACGAAATACAGGAGCGAGGCGGGATAGATTGGCCCGAAGATTTTGTCCTTTCTTTCCCATGTATCGCCCATCCCGAAAACCCGCAGCCCCGCGATCCTATTTCCGGCGAACTTGATGGCGTCCGCAAAAGTGGTAAAAGTGACGGCGGGCGCCAGAAAAACGACGTTGACGTTGAATTGCGGCGAAGCCTTGAATTTATTGTCCAGTTCCTTCAACAACCGCGAGACGTAAATGGATCCCGCGCTGTGGCCCACCAGCGTGATGGCCGGCTTGACTCCCGCGTCCCACATTTCCTGAATATGTTCGACAAATGCCGCACCGCCGCTATCATCGGAAAACTCGAAGGCCTGGTCCACCTCCTTCTTCATCCCATCCCACAGGAATTTACCGGCATTTCGCACGTAGAATTCCCGCATCACTTCTTCGACGATGGTCAAATATACGCCGTGGTCGCGTTTCCTGGCCAGGCGCGAGATGACGGAGGCGACAATGGTGACGACGTGCTTAGCCAGCATGACCGTGGAAATGACGCCTTTGGTCCCTTCCTCCACCGGAGCGATATCGTTCAGCACTTCGGGACTCATGAGCGTCTTGGTCGATCCGGTTGCGGTGATGGATCGGGTGACCTCCTCGCCCGGCTCCTGCCGCGCGTTGGCAATCTCCTGGAGATAAGTCCGGAGCTGATCGTCGGCTTTAATGTTATCTTCGATCTGTTTTCGCTCCGCGGGAGTAAGCTCGACATCGGCGGGCAGTTGGTACAGGCCGCTTTCGGAGAAGATCGGTTGTCCTGTCTGTCCTTTATCTAACTCCGTTTTGATCTCGAACTCTTTGCTGAGAGGCAGCTCGACGATGGCTTTGGTCGCCTCGTCGCCGATCTCTTTGTCTCCTTTGCCCTTTACAAACTGCGCGACTTTTCTTACCAGGCGAGTGAAGATATTTTCGGACAAAATCGACGGGACGTTCTGCTCGATGATCTCCTTCCAGCCGGTCTCCCAGATAATGAAAAGAGGCATGGCGCCGGTGCCGGAATACAGCGGCATCAGTTTCGCAGCGGCGGTTTCGCCCGATTCGCGGCTGACCAGTCCGCCATGAAAATGGATCACCAGACGCACGGGCTTGGCTGTCTTGATCTCTTCGAAGACCTGCTTCAGGCCTGCCGCACCGAGTCCGTTTTGTGTATCGAATCTTCCAGCCTTCAGGACGATGAATTGGTCGGAAATGGGGGTGGGTGTCGTGGACATAAGCAGAGATTATCGACTTACCTCAAAATCAAACTCCATCAAACCATCAGAACTTGGGCGCTACCTGATCGAAAGTGACGGCCGCGCAGTTATCTGCCGGCCGGGAGAGACAATCGATCATCTTTTTGTGAAATGGCCAAACGGGATATGCGCGGAGCTGGTCAGGCGAGCTGAGCGGCAGCAGCCTGAATCCTTGTTGGGATTGCGGCGTTTTCTGGCTCTGGACGGCGCCGCGGTCTTGCTGGAATTCGATGCCATAAGCAAGATCGGCCGCGGTGGGGACGATGATCGCGCTCACCACAGCGGTGCTGCGATGATATTCCTTGGCGACCGGCAATGGAATCCCGGCGAAAGTGCCGATGAAAGGAATCTCGACAAACGGAGGGACCAGGGGGAATTTGGATCGGGGCCGTTGGACCATGGCGGAAAAAGACGAGATATCGAACAACTTGATGGATTCCACGCGCACCCGGGTGTTGACGTTGTGCTGCGACACGTGCGAAAGCAGGTCGCTCGAGGTGGTCTGCGTTGCGCCGGAATAAAGCGTGGGCGCGGCGTCGTCCATGACGGTCATCTGGATAGCGAGCTCGGCCGAGGAGGCGCCCGCGAGCGTGTGCGGAGTGATGTCGAGATTCAGCTCCCGTCCGACCCTTGCGGTGGTGGGCGTGGGGGTGAGAGCGGCGAGCATTTTGGACGCCCAATCGCGGGTGATGGCGCCGCTCAGCTCCGCGTTGGGCGTACTCGAAGTGGGCGAGATTCCGAGATTCTGGAGAAATTGACTCAGGCTGACCGCCTGGGTCGCATCGAAGTAGCTTTGCGAGGTGGTGTTCACGGTGCTGTCGAGGCCGCCGATTCCGCGGACGGTGACCATCCCGTTGGCGAGAAAGGACTGGTTGCGCCTCCAGATCTGATACCAGTGATTGTGGTTGGGAGAATCCTGTTGAAGCTTATCCATGAGATAGCGCGTGAAGGCCGCCACGTCCTGATTGAAAGCCACCACCAGCGGGAACAGCAGCGAATTCAGCTCCTGCGCGCTGTGGGTCAGGCTGTAGGTCCCGAACTTATTGGGAAACTGCGTGGCCATTTTGTAGTTGAACAGGAAATCGGCGACCGCGGCTCGCAACAATCCTTCGGGAGTGGCGCTATATCGCTGGTGAAAAGACTTGAGCGGAGCGATGGTATCGGCGATGCGGGTTTCGGCAAGCTCATTGAGTTGTTCGAGGGAGAAGGTGGAAAAGCTGTAGTCCGGGAAAAAACTCTTGGCAGCCTCGAGGGTAAAACAGCTCATGGGAAAAGACTGCGCCACCTTGGCATCCTCTTGCGCTTCGAGGGCGATCAGATCCAGGGCCTCGCAGCTTAGCCTCGCGTCGGGGGGCTTCTGGCGGAGCAGTCTGCGCCGCGCTTCGCGCAAACGCTTGCGGTCGCGCTCCGCATCGAGCCTTTCGGCATCACCGGGTTTATGCTCGAGGGCGTTCCAGATCGCGCCCCGCTCGGGAAAACATTCGGGATAAACCTCGTACTTACCTTCCATGCAGCCGATGGTGGTGAGAACCGCCTTGGATGGATCCTTGGCGGCGAGCATGCCCAGAATAATATTGGTCAGACTGGGCCGGATCGGATCGAAAGCTCCGGAGTAGCCGAGGCAATATTGATTTTGGGAGCACAGGTTCCAGTGCCCTCTGTCAGCGGGATCGATGCACGGCACGGCAGGTCCGGCTGCGGCGCAATCCTGGATATCGGCAAATTCCTGAGTAATGTAGTTGACAAACGGCATCTCCCGAAAATTCGGATCTCTTATCTCTCGACTGAGATACGCCCAACCATATTGAATGGCGTGCTCCAGGGCATCGTTGTGCGAGCCCACGGTTTCGCGGATTTTCTCGGCGCCGGCCTGCACCTGGCGGCCGTCGGGGGAGCTGGCCTGGAGGCTCCACAGATTCATGAGAACCTCGGGCCGCGGCAGGTCGAGCATGGTGAGCAGACGAGTCTGCAAGAGAGTCTTTTGAGCGTCGCTCGTGTCGGTAAAGGCGATGTCGTCGGCGACCGCGGCCATTCCGCCGGTGAGCGTGGTGGAGGTTTTGGGCGCTTGCGCACCACTGGCTCCGCTCGGTCCACTGGGTCCGCTCGCGCCGGACGGTCCGCTCGGTCCCGCGGAAAGAGTTATGCTGCCGATGCTCACGGAGGGCCCGGATGCTCCCGACGCGCCGGAGGCGCCGGATGCGCCGGACGCGCCGCTGGCTCCGGACGCGCTGCTCGCGCCATTGACGCCTAAAATGACGTTTCCCAGGTTGACGGATAATACTCCAGCGGCTCCGCTGGTTCCACTGGGTCCGCTGGAGCCGGAGGGACCCGATGACCCGCCGGGGCCGCTCGGACCGGAGCCCCCGCTCGGACCCGCGGATGAACCGAGGCTCGAGATCACGGTGGCCGCGTTCTGGTAGAACAACCGTTGGATCAGCGGCGGGGAAGACGGGCCGAATCCCAGTTGATGGATCGCGTCCGTGAGACGATCAACGTCGGCTTGAGGAATCGCGAGATTGCTGGTCAGCCGCAGGACATTGCCGCCGATAGCGGCCGCGTGGAGCGCGTTATTGTCGAGATTCTGCCAGTTCTGGGTCAC
>JASHWA010000454.1 GCA_030044325.1 Bryobacteraceae bacterium | reverse complement strand
ACGTCAACAGGTATTGTCGCCCATGCCGCAGCATCCGTGCCGCAACCGGCGCCCGCCGCGCTGCCGAAACCCGCGCCGTTACTTGTCCGCCGCCACCGAAACCATCTTCGCGTCCGCCTGGAATTTGCGATAGTCCTTGTAGCTGATGTCGATTTCGGTGCGGATCTTTTTTACATACGCCAGGCGTGCGTCGGCGCGGATCTCTAGACGCTGCGGCAGCCAGACTTCATCGTTGACCCGCTTCTGCTCGAAGTGAATCGTGCCCCCCGGCGCGATGCGGAACAGCGCCAGCCCCAGCGAAATCGTGTCGAGCACCTGCATGTCCGCCTTCACCCACTGATATTCGCCCTCATCGATCCACACCTTGCCGCGCAGCCTGGTGAGAATCCGCGCCTGCATCGTTTTCGGCTGAAAATCCGGATTCGGCTCGGCGTCGATCACCCACGCCTGTTTTCCGCTGATCGTTTCCTCGCCGGCGAGCGTGAATTTGAACGCCTCCGGCACCTCCCGCAGAAACTTGCGGCTCTCTTCGCGCTTCTTATCCAGGCTCGCCTGTTCCTGCGGCCTCATGTTTTCGCGCCGCGCCAGCTCGCGATCCATCTTCTCTTCTTCCCGCCGCGCCTCCTTCTCCGGAAGCGGCTTGTCGTCCTTGGCGATCAGCTTGCGATAGGGCCGGCCGGCCAGGATGGTGATGTCGCTGGTCTCGATTTCGGTTTTCGTTACACCGCCCTTCGCGTCGAACTCGCGATCCTGCTCGCGTTCCTGGTAGGTGTAGTCCTTTTGCCGGTCGAAGTTGTTGAAATCGTGTTCCACCGACTTTTTCACGATGTCCAGCGCGTTCTGCGCGCATACCGGCGTTACAATCAGGGCCGCCGTGATGGCCGTGCGAAGCACAGAAGTCGAGCGATTGTCTTGTATGTTACGTTTCATCCGTCGCCTCTCTTTAGGAGGTTGCTGAAAAAGGGGACAGACTACTCTGTCCCCAGACGCAAACCGTTGAAACTGCCTGGAGCGCTGGGCGTGGACAGAGCTGTCTGTCCCCTTTTTCAGCAACCTTTTAGACGCCGCTCGCGAGCATTGAATTACAAAATGATTCAAGCATATGCCGGACGGGCGGTCAGCGTCGCCGGAACGCTGATGGTGAATTCCGCGCCCCGGCCCTCCCCGCGGTTACCGGCGCGGACCTCGCCTCCATCCTGCCGGACGATATTCCTGACGATATGTAGTCCCAGGCCCGACCCGCGCGTCGAAACATGCGGCTCAAAAACGTAGGGCAGAATTTCCAGCGGAATTCCGGGGCCTTCGTCGGCGACCACGATGCGGATCTGCTCCGGTTCGCGGTCGGCGCGCACGCGGATGGTTCCTCCGCCGGGCATCGCCCGAACGGAGTTCGAAAACAGGTTGATCAGCACGCGTTCCCAGGCCCAGTTGCGGCGCAGCTCGATCTCGCCGCGGATGTCGCAGTCGAACCGGATGCGCGGGCCCCGCCCGCCCATCAGCGAATCCTCCACAAACGCGATGGCGTTGTTCAGAATCGTCTCGAAGCGCGCCGGCGTTCCTTCCACGTTCTCCAGGCTCTGCGTAACGCTCCTGCCGCGCTCCACGCTGCGCAGGATCGCGGCGGAAAGCGGCGCCCAGCGCGGGTCGGCGGACAATAAATCAGCAGCCTCAACTAGTGTTTGAAACACATTGTTGAGATCGTGCACCAGGCACGGCAGCGTTAAATCGGTCAGCGTCTCTCCCATTCCCGATCACCCCGCGATCTGATGGAGTGTAGCAAAAAATTCAGGGAAAGAAACATCGGCAGCTTCCGCGCCCTCAATGACACACTCGCCGTCGGCGGCGAGCGCGGCGATCGAAAACGCCATCGCGATGCGATGATCGCCCTCCGGATCGATTCGGGCGGCGTGAAATTGCTGCTTTCCGGGCAAATGCAAGCCATCGGCCGTGGTTTCGATCGCGATTCCCATGCGGCGGAAATTCTTTTCGAGCGTGGCGATGCGGTCGGTCTCCTTCACCCGCAACTCCGCCGCGTCGCGCACCGTCAGCCCGTTTTCCGAAGCCGCGCCCAGCACGGCGAGCGCCGGAATCTCATCGATCAGCGCGGCACTCATCGCGCCTTCAATCACCCCGCCCGAGATTTTCGAATGGCGAACGCGCAGATCGCCCACCAGTTCTCCCGAGGTCTGCTGCACGTCCACCACCTTGATCTGCGCGCCCATCCCCGCCAGAAAATCGAGCAGAGCCGAGCGCGTGGGATTCAGCCCCACGCCGTGAATCAACAGATTCGCGCCCGGTACCAGCATCGCCGCAGCCAGAAAAAACGCGGCCGAGCTCAAATCGCCGGGAACGAAAACTTCGCGGCCTTCGAGCTTCGCGCCTCCCTGCAGCGTGATCACCCGCGCGTTGGTTTCGATTTCGGCGCCGAACTCCTTGAGCGCGATCTCCGTGTGATCGCGCGTGCGCACCGGCTCGCGCACCACAGTGTCGCCCCTGGCGAACAGTCCGGCCAGCAGAATGCAGCTTTTTACCTGCGCGCTCGCCACCGGAAGCGTGTAATCGATCGCCTCGAGCGCACGGCCGTGGATCGTGAGCGGCGGGAACTTTCCCTCGCGCGCTTCAATCGACGCGCCCATCTCGCGAAGGGGTGTAAGGATGCGCTGCATGGGCCGGCGCGACAGCGATTCGTCCCCGCCGATGCGCGAATCGAACCGCTGCGCCGCCAGAATTCCGGAGAGCATGCGGATGGTCGAGCCGGAATTGCCCGCGTCGATATCGCCCTTCGCCGCGCGCAGTTCGCCGCCGTGAATCTTGATGACGCCGTCGGCGCGTTCGATCCCGGCGCCGAGCGCGGCGACCGCGCCCAGCGTCGACTGGCAGTCCGCTCCCGTCGAGTAATTGGAGATCGCCGTCGTCCCCTCGGCGATCGCGCCCAGCATGGCGTAGCGGTGCGAGATCGACTTGTCGCCCGGAAGCGTGATCACGCCCTCGATCGCGCGCGCCGGCGAAACCGTTTTTTGCATGAATTACCAGTTTAAATTCTTTCGAGACGATCGACCGTAGCGGTTCTTCCACGTTTCCCGCAACCCGGCCAGTAGCCGAGCGTGGAGCCGTGGCAAAATAAGGTGCAAGAAAGGGGTCTTTCATGCATCGAGAAATGGTCAGGATCATCGTCTTCACAGCTTCCGCCCTCGCCATCGGCGCGCCGGCTCAAGCGCAATCCTCAAAAACTCCCTCGCCGTATCCGCGCATGGCTCCGCTCGAGCAATACCTGATGCCCGATCGCAATGCCGAAATCGCGCTGGCGCGCAGCGCGGCTCCCAAATCCATTTCGGAACAGGCCGAGGTTTTGATTCTCCAACGAAAAGGGTACGAAACGGCGGCTAAGGGCGCCAATGGATTTGTGTGCATCGTGGAACGAGCCTGGACGACACACAGCGACGATCCTGAATTTTGGAATCCGGCCAACCGCGCGCCAATCTGCTTCAACGCGGCCGCCGCGCGAACCTATCTTCCCATTACGATCTTGAAAACTCGCTTGGTATTGGCGGGAAAATCGAAGGATCAGATGTTTGAAGCCATTGAGACCGCCTTTCGCGACAAGCAGCTTCCCGAGATCGAAGCGGGCGCAATGTGCTACATGCTGTCGAAGGATGGCCATCTGAATGACCGCGCCGGACACTGGCATCCGCACGTAATGTTTTACATGCCGCTCAAGGACTCCAAGTCGTGGGGCGCCAATCACGCGGGCTCGCCCATCCTGGACGATGATTTCGCGGAGGACCGGCTGACCGTATTCATGATTCCCGTGGCCAAGTGGTCCGACGGTACGCCCGATTCCCAGCGATAAACCACCGTCGCCGTCCGCGTGGGACAGCCGGTCGTTTTTGGCCGGCTGTCTCAGACCGCTCAGGTCAGCTCCAGCGTGTACTTGCTCGCTGCCAGCCGATACAGTCTGCGCCACAACAGACGATTTACCGTCACCACCGTCGCGCTGATCATGATCGTCGCACCCACCAGCACGGGAAAATTTCCGGCGTCCGTCGCCCGGCTGATCACCGCGCCCAGGCCGGTGAGGGAAAACGTTTCGCCGCGGAATTTGAAATATTCGGCGATGATGCTCGCGTTCCACGCGCCGCCCGACGCGGTCACAAATCCCGTAACCAGGTAAGGAAAAATCGCCGGCAGCAGCAGTTTCCGCCAGCGCTCGAACTCGCTCAGGTGAAACACGCCGCACACCTCCTTTAAATCCGCCGGAATCGCGCTCGCGCCCGCGATCACGTTGAACAGGATGTACCACTGCGTCCCCAGCAGCAGCAGAACGATCGACGCGATTCCCAATCCGCCGCCGACGCGGATCAGCAGCAGCAGAACGATGGGAAACAGCGCGGGCGCCGGAACCGACGCGGCGATCTGCGCCAGCGGCTGCGCCAGCGCGGCGAGTTTCGGCTTCAGTCCGATGTAAACCCCCACCGGGATGGTCCACAGCGCAGCCAGAAGCAGCGTCAGCTCGACCCGCACAAACGTCGCGCCCGCCCCGATCAGAATGCCGTGCAGCTCGGGCGTGGTGAGTTTGGTGAGCAGCGCCGCCATTTTCGCCATGGCGAAGAGAATCGCACCGGTCGCCGCGAAAAACACCATGCGGGCGGGCCACGGCGACCGCGCGATCGCGCGCTGCTTACCGTGCCGTCGCGCGAAATGCAGAGTCAGCGCTTCCCGCAGCGGAACGATGGTCGCCTCGGAAATGCGCGACAGCAGTCTCGACCGGCGCAGAAAATCAAGCACGAAAGAGCCCGGGGTCTCCGACGCTTCCACCTGCTCGAATTTGAATTTCTCGCTCCACGCGATCGCCGGGCGCCACACCAGTTGGTCGAGCAAGACGATCACCGCGATCATCGTGAAAATACCCCAAACGATCGGCCCCATCGCGCCGGCGTTCGAGGCCGTTTGCAGATACGAGCCGAGGCCGGGAAGGCGCAGGTCGCGGTCGCCCAGCACGAACATCTCGCACACCATCAGCGAAAACCATCCGCCCGCCACCGACATCATCGAATTCCAAATCAGCCCGATCGCCGAAAACGGCAGCTCCAGTTGCATGAATTGCTGCCAGCGCGTGAGCCGGTACAGATCGGCCGCTTCCCGCATTTCGCGAGGAATGCTCTTCAGCGAAGAATAGAAACTGAACGCCATGTTCCACACCTGGCCGGTAAAAATCAGCAAAATCGATCCGATTTCGAGCCCGAATTGCGTGGTGGGAAACAGCGCAACCATCGAAAGCATCACCCCCGGCAGAAAACACAGCACCGGAATCGATTGCAGCGTGTCGAGCAGCGGAATCATCAGCCGTTCCGCCCGCGCGTGGCGCGCGGCGATGTAGCCGTAGGCGATTGCGAAAATCAGGCTCGCAAAATAGGCCACCGCGATGCGCGCCACCGAAAACATCGCATAGCGCGGCAGCGCGGAAGGGCTCAAATCGATCTGGGTTTGCGCGTGCACCGGAGCCGTCCAGTAATGCGCCAGCGCGATGAAGCCGTAGAAAATCGCCAGGCCCGCCAGCGCGATCGGAAGGTCCGCGGTGAGCGAGCCGGCGCTGCGCAGTTTCCGGATCATTTGTCCCGCGTCTCGGAAGTTTCAAAATGCAGCGTCTCGGTCTCCGAATCGTAGGCGAACATGCCGGCGTAGCGGCCCCAGTTGAGCGCGGTGTCGATCTGGCGCTCGGCCTCCTGATCGGAAAAATGCTTTTGCAAAGTGTCGCGGAAAAATTCGAGCGGCATGGCGTGATCGGATTTGGTTTCGAGCCCGCGCATGATCTGCTGCAGCAGCGTCACGTGCGCCATGGCGGCTTCGCGAAACAAAGTTTTTCGCGACTCGATATCGGCCGCGGCGAAAGCTTCGCCCGCGCCCGTGTTTTCGACGTCGCCGCGCTCCGATTTGACGAATTGGAGCAGCGCCGCCGCTTCCACCACCGGCAGCAGATCGTCCACTTCCATGCGCAGATCGTCGGCGATTTTGTACAAATCTTCCTTTCCGCCGCGATCCTGAATCAACTCCACCAGCCCGGCCACCGAGGCCGGCCGCGCGTGCGGCAGCGGCCGATACGCCGGCTTTCCCGGCTGCGGAAGCCGCGCTTCCAGCTGCGGCTGCGTCATTAATTTATAGATGTAATCGACGTACAGCAGGAATTCGGCCGAGGTGCGCTCCCGCGGATGCGGCAGCGGAACGCGGAAATCGGCGCGAATGGTCGCCGGGCTGCGGCCCAGAACCAGAATCCGGTCGGCCATCAGCACCGCCTCTTCGATGTTGTGCGTCACCAGGAAAATGCTGCGCGTGGGAATCTTTTTTTCAAGCCACAGCTCCAGCAGCTCGCCGCGCAGATTTTCGGCGGTGAGCACATCGAGCGCGGAAAACGGCTCGTCCATGAACAGCACTTCGGGCTCGACCGCGAGCGCCCGCGCGAATCCCACGCGCTGCTTCATTCCGCCCGAAAGTTCCTTGGGATATGCGGTCTCGAACCCCTTCAAGCCGACCGAGTTCAGCGTCTTGAGCGCGCGCTGATGGCGTTCCTCGTGCGCGATGCCTCGCGCCACCAGAGGCACTTCCACGTTTTCGATCACCGTGAGCCAGGGAAACAGAGCGAAGCTCTGAAACACGATCGCCGCGCCCGGACTCGGTCCCGCCAGCGGTTTCCCGTGCCACAAAACTTCGCCCGCCGAGGGCTGCGCGAGGCCGGTGAGCATGCGCAGCAGCGTCGATTTCCCCGAACCGGAGGGTCCCAGCACCGCCACGATCATTCCCGGCTCGATCGACAGCGTCAGCGGCGCGATCACCTGAATCGAATCGCCGCCGGGACGGTCGAATCGTTTTTCCACCTGCCGCGCTTCGATAATCCATTCGCGCGCACGCGGTTCGGGAGCGCGCGCCAGCGTCGCAGCGGCGCCCGCGCCTTTGATTTCTTCGGTGAGCTGCTGCCAGGCCTCCTGCGGAAGCTCGTCCAGAAAATTCGCCAGCTCCATCGGATTCATGCGATCGACGATCGCGATCATCTGCGCCAGCGGAAGCGTGTGCAGCAGAACGAAGGCGTGGAAGTAAGGAAATGCGGGAACCAGCTTCGCCGCGAAATCCGCCGAAAGATGCCCGAACAGCGTCTGCTGATCCTCCCACGGCAGGCCGAGGAATGCGTCCGCCGCGACTTCCGGATCGAGCCGCGCGAAAATCTCCGCCGCCCGGCGCGAGTCGCCATGCGTGACAAACGTGTGAAGCTCCTCGGTCTTCGGCGGCTTCATTTATAGACCGTAGCATGTTGTGGGACAACCGGTCGCTTTGCGAGCCGCTAGTTTAGTAAAGCGCCGACACCGAGCCGCGACCACAGGGAGCGGTCCCCGACTACAACCACTCGAAGGTGGTGTTATTCTGTAACCGATGCCGCTGGTTCCTCCGTACATCGAGTCGCTGCGGCCATACGAGCCGGGACGAAGTGTCGAGGAAGTGAAGCGGCTGTACGGGCTTGCAAAGGTCGCCAAGCTCGCGTCCAACGAAAATCCGCTGGGCCCCTCGCCCATGGCTCTCGATGCGATTCGCGCGCACGCCGGCGAAGTCAATTATTATCCCAACGGCGGCCTCGATCTGCGCGAGCGGCTCGCCCAGGAGTTCGATCTCAAGCTCGCCAACGTGATCGCCGGCAGCGGCTCGGACGGCATCATGTCCTGCATCATTCGCGCGTTCTTGTGCGATGACGACGAGGTGCTGACCACCGAAGCCGCCTTCATCGGATTCCAGGTGCTGGCGCGCTCGCGCGGCGTCAAGTATCGTACCGTTCCGTATCGCGCCTGGCATTACGATTTGGAAGCTCTGGCCGCGGCCATCAACCCGAAAACCAAAATCATTTATCTGGCGAATCCCAATAATCCCACGGGAACGATTTTTTCGCGCCATGAATTCGACGCCTTTTATAAACACGTTCCCGAGCGCGTGCTGATCATTCTCGATGAAGCCTACTTCGAATACGCCCGGGACAATCCGCGCTATCCCGATTCGCTGCACTATCGCTACGACAACGTCATCACGCTGCGCACCTATTCGAAAATCTACGGCCTCGCGGGACTCCGCGTGGGCTACGGATTCGCGCACCAAGAGCTGATTGCCAACCTGCTCAAAGTAAAGCTGACCTTCGAGCCGAGCTCGCTTGCACAGGTCGCCGGCATTGCCGCCCTCGATGATCGCGAGTTCGTGCACCGCTCGCTCAGGCTGAACGCGCGCGGGCGCCGGTTTTTGACCGAAGCGCTGCAGAAGATCGGATTGGAAGTGGTTCCTTCCGAGGCGAATTTTGTGATGACGCCGCTCGATTCGCCCGGCTCCGCGCGCTGGCTCACCGAACAATTGCTGCGCCGCGGAGTCATCGTGCGCCCGCTCGGCGCCTTCGGACTGCCGCACTGCCTGCGCATCTCGACGGGCACCGATGAAGAGAATCACATGCTGATCGAGGCGCTCGAATCATTCGACATAAAGGGGCATATGAAGGAGGTTTTATGCCGCAGTTAGCTGAACAGCCGGTTTCGTCCGCAACCGATTTTCTGCCGTTGAACGGCACCGATCACGTGGAATTCTGGGTGGGAAACGCGCGCCAGTCCGCGCATTATTACCGCTCCGCGTTCGGAATGAAGCTCGCGGCCTACAGCGGCCCCGAAACCGGCGTGCGCGATCGCGCCAGCTACGTGCTCGAGCAGGAAAAAATCCGCTTCGTGCTGACCACCCCGCTTCAGCCGGATCATCCCATCTCGGAGCACATCAGGCAGCACGGCGACGGCGTTCACGATATCGCCCTCAGCGTGGACGACGCCGCATCGGCGTATCGCGAGACCACCCGGCGCGGCGCGCGCGGCGTTCGCGAGCCCTTTTCCCTCAAAGACGATTCCGGTGAAGTGCGCATGGCCTCCATTGCGGCCTACGGCGATACCATCCACACCTTCGTCGAACGCCGCAACTATCCCGGCGCGTTCCTGCC
>JASHWA010000453.1 GCA_030044325.1 Bryobacteraceae bacterium | reverse complement strand
AGATCGCGAAGCCCTCGCCGATTTTGGCTTTTTGATCCGAATGAAACGCCTCTATATTGGCCGTCACCGAATCGCCCCAGCGCCCGATCTGGTTGAACGTGTGGGCCGGCATGTGATTCAGATGGCTCGCGCCGGGAATCTGATGGCCGAGCGTTTCGGCGCAGTGTTCCGCAAGGCCCGGCTGGGTAGTCGCCTCGGTCAGATGGATATAAAGATGACACGCGCCGACGTACTCGGGATCGACCTTCAAGACACCTTCGAGCACCGCCTGGATTCGCTTCACGTTCGCCGACTGGATATCGCGCCATCCCTCCCGCGGCTCCATGATGAACAGCGAATCGGCGTAAAGCGTCGCCACATCCAGGTCTTTCGGATATTTCTCCGCCAGCGTGTGCATCGCCTCGGCGTAGGCTTTGTCCTGATCGCGGCGTTTGTCAGGATCAAAGTGTTCGACATATCGAAGCTGGATCGCATCGATGAGGTCGCGTTCCTCGGGGGTGGTGTGGCCGGGCGCGAGTTCCAGCGCTTTTCGCGAAGCCGCGTAGGCATGCGGCGCTTCCTGCCTGGTCATCGCGCCGTTCAGATACGAGCCCCACGACCAGGCCTCGCCCCAATAGCACATCGCGCACTCCGGATCGCGCTTCTCCGCCTCGATGAAGGACCGCGTGGCGTCCTGCTTGCCGTAGGCGTACATGAGCTGGAATCCCTGGTCGAAATACGCCTGAGCCTCCGGATTCGACGTGGTGATCGGCCGTTTGAACGGCCCCAGCGCTTTCGGCGAAAGCGGCATCGGCTGGTTAAAGCTTTGCGGAAGCGATTGCGAACCCGCGTCGTGATCATGATCCTGCGCGACTACGATCGCGGTGACGAGAAAAAGCAAAGGAGGAAGACGGCGGGTCATCAGAGTGATGGTATCACCTGCCGTGGGGATCACTCGCTTGCGAACAGCTCCAGCACCGAATCGTCCAGCGACGTCCACCGCTCCGGGTCCTGCCACGACGTGACCCGCTCGGCGACTTGCAATGTCCCGTGGCCTTCAAGACAGACCAGTTCCGTGCCCGACCAGCTGAGCAGAATGCATCCCGGGCATCCGATCTGGGCCGCCAATCCGTAGCGCCGCAGGCACACGCGGCAGCGCCGCCGCTGATCGTGGATCGACCACGACAAAGCGCCCATCGAGCCGAGCAGGAACAGCCACGTCGAAACCGGCTCGGTCGCCAGATCCGTGCCGCCGAGCATGGTGATCGACGCCGCGCGCGTGAATTCGATTCCGGCGAGCAGGACCACAACCAGCAGCAGCGCCGTCTTGGCGCAAAAAAACGCGGCCCGCCGCGAAACCGCGCTCCAGTTGGTCCGCAGCGCCGGCAGAATCGTCCCTACGCCGAGGACCAGGGCGAGCGCAAACGAGCCGAACACGGAGCGAACTCGCGCCGCGAGCGGAGAAATGTCGATGAGCGCCGACCACGGATTGACGCCGCGCTTTTGAACGATCCGTTCCAGCTCGGCTTCCGCCTGCGCCGGTGAAACATCCGGTTTCAGCCGCAGCACCACGCCTGCCTTTTGATTCCCGCCGCCGGTCTCCATCGTCCAAACACCGATCCGTCGCGTCAGGAACCAGAAGCGGCGATCGAGCACCGCGGCGACGCCAAATTGTTTGCCGCCGATGGCGATGCTCGCCGGCGTTTTCCCGCCGTATTCGCGGCGCACGAAATCGTAGCTGAGGAGCGCGCAAGCGGGGCAGCCGCGGAACGGATCGCCAAGGCCCAGAACGGCGAAGAATTCCGCGCTCACTTTCGCCTCAAGCGTTTTGACGCCCGCCACCTGCTTCTCCGACCAGCTATACGTCGCCGCGCCGTCGATCAGGCGGCTGTCTTCACGCCACCATTCGACCCACTGGCGGTGAACGCCGGAGCGCATGGCGATCTCGGCGCCGCCCTGAGTCACCGTGGCGATTCGTCCGGCATCGGCGTAGGGCAACGGCAGCAGGACAGCGCGGGTTTCCGGCAGAAATCCGCTCGCGATCGCGACCAGCGAGATCACCAAGGCGAGCGCTGCCAGAGAGAATCCGGCCGATTGTCGAACGCGCGAGAACGCTTGTTTCCGCCGCTCGCAATTCCATTCGGACAAACGATGCCACAGAGCGTCGTGGAAGGCGCCGCGCGCGAATGCGACGGCTTTTGCGCCCGCGTCGTCGCCCCTGTCGCGCATCTCGCGCAGCGCAAAGTGCAGCTCCGCGCTCCATTCGCGGCGCCATTCCGCACGTGCGCGCCTGGGAACCAGCCAGGAAGCCGCGTCGATCAAAAACGACGCCCGTCTTTCGCCGCGCCCAATCATATCGCGCCAGCTCACCTTCGCTCCCTTTCGGCAGTCAGGTTGTCGAGCAGCGGATAACGCTGCGTCGCCTTCAGCAGGCTTTTTTCCCCGCTCCGCGTCAACCGGTAATAGCGCCGTTGCGGGCGTTGCAGCTCCTGCGCGTCGCCCGATTCCCAATTCGACTGGATCAGCCCGGCCTGCTCCAGCCGGCGCAGAATCGGATAGACGGTGCCGCTCGGCAAGCCCGTCTTTTCCATGATGTCGAAGCCGTAACGGCAGCCTCCGCTGACCACTTTGAGGACCAGCGCCGAGGTGTGCGTCAATTTCGATTCGCCGCTCATTTTGCTTCCAGCCAGTATACCTCTATTGCGCGATTCTACATAGGGTGATACACTCGACTCGTCCATGCTCGAAGTGCGCCACCTTTCGAAGCGTTACAAACGCATCCCCGCGGTCGACGATCTCAGCTTCACCATCCGTCCCGGCGAAATTCTCGGCTGCCTGGGGCCCAACGGCGCGGGAAAAAGCACCACGGTGAAAGTTCTGATCGGCCTGATCGAGCCGACCCGCGGCGAAATTTTTTTCAACGGCAAGGACGTGCGCGCGGATTGGCCCGCGTTCCTGAGCGCCGTCGGGTACGTGCCGGAAGAGCCGAATCTTTATCCCCAAATGACCGGGCGCGAGTACTTGCAGCTCGCCGGACGTCTTCGCGGCCTTCCGCAGCCGGTCCTTGAAGCGCGCATGGACCGCATGCTGCGCCTGCTTTCGCTGTGGGAAGACCGCCACGTTCTGCTCGCATCCTATTCCAAAGGCATGCGGCAGAAAATCCTGCTTTCCGCGGCCCTGCTGCACGATCCCGAACTGCTCATCCTGGACGAGCCGTTTTCCGGCCTCGACGTCAACACGGCGCTGGTGCTGCGCACGCTGATCCGCGCGCTCGCCGAGGAAGGCAAGATGATCCTTTACAGCTCGCACGTGCTCGAAGTGGTCGAAAAGGTGTGCACCTCCGTGCTGATCCTGCGCAAAGGAAAAGTCGTCGCGCACGACCGCGTGGAGAATCTGCGCGGTCTGCTGCGCCAGCCCTCGCTCGAAGCGGTTTTCGCGCAGCTGACCCAGCAGGAAGATCCCGAGCGGGTGGTCACCGAAATCATCGGCGCCATCCGGAGTTGAAACATGCTGCGCGAATGGCTCGACCAGACTCATTCCCGGCGTTTTGAGCTGTGCCGGCATTTTTTCGTTCGCCTGTTCGACAGCGAACTCATCTCGGACGCCTCTCAAGCGAAGGTCGTCGCGGGTGGAGCGATCGGCATTCTGCTCTCTCTCAGCCTGATTTTCGGCCAGGCCTATTATCACAAGTACCGGATGCTGCTGGATCTCGATTCGCCGGAGCCTTTTCATCAGGCTGTCCGCGGCGACGCCCTGTTTCTCATCACCCTGGCGATGCTTGCCTCCGCGCTGTTCACCGCGCTGCAATGGCAGGCCTTGTTTCCCGGCCTGCGTGATTACCTGGCGCTCGCGGCATTGCCCGCGCGGATGAGCGAAATTTTTGTCGCGAAATTCGCCGCGCTTTTCGCCATGGCGATCGCCGTGATCGCCGCCGAAGCGGCGCCGCCCAGCGTCATCATTCCCGCCATGATGGCGGGGCGCTATTCCTACCGCTGCGTCTGGCACGTTCCCGGAATTTGCGCCGCGTCGATGCTGGGCGGGCTGTTCGTCTTTTTCACTCTGGTTGCGTTCCAGGGCGCGCTTTTAAACCTCCTGCCGGTCCGGCAGTTCCCACGAGTTTCGCTCGCGTTCCAGGGAGTTTCGCTCGCCGCGCTCGCGGGCGCTCTGCCGTTTGTGTTCTCGATTCCGGACTTCTACAACCGCCTGCCCAAGACCGCCGCGTGGCCGGTTTACGCTCCCCCGTTCTGGTTTTTCGGAATCGATCAATTCATCTTCGGCGCTCGCGACGCGCAAACCACACTTCTTGCGCGAATCGCCCTGTGCGCGGTTCCCACGTCGGCCGCAAGCGCGATTCTCATGTACCTGTGGAGCTATCGGCGCCACAGAATCCGCGTGCTCGAAGCGCCCTCGACCGAGCCGGCTGTGCGCGCTTTTTGGCCCGCGGCGGTTTCGGGCCGGCTGCTCGCGCGACCCCGAACCATCGGCGTCTTCGCGTTCATCTGGACCACCGTCGCGCGCAGCCGCCAGCACCGCCTGATTCTGACCGCTTTCACCGCGATTTCCGTCGCTCTGATCGCCGACGGGTTCAGCAGCGTGGTTCTCGACGGCAGGATCGCGCCTGGGCCGTTCCGCGAAGCCGTGATCGCGATTCCGCTGGCTCTGTCCCTGTTCTTTTTGTCCGGACTACGCTACCTGTTCCGGCTTCCGGTGGAGCTGCGCGCCAACTGGCTGTTCCGCGTCACCGAGCCGGGTCACGCCTCCGAACTCGCTGCG
Source organism: Bryobacteraceae bacterium (assembly GCA_030044325.1). Classification (GTDB taxonomy): domain Bacteria; phylum Acidobacteriota; class Terriglobia; order Bryobacterales; family Bryobacteraceae; genus Palsa-187. Next base: position 10,223 of record JASHWA010000453.1, on the reverse strand, counting down.
GGCATCGACGGATTCCTGATCTATTGCGGCGCGATCCCCATCGCGCTCGTTACCTTCCCGATCGTCGCCGTGCTTCTGGGAGCCCGCACAGCCCTGCTGGTTTCGCTCACCAGCTTTCTCATCTCGCTGGTTCTGGTCGAATTTCTATTGCTGGCGTTCAGCAAGATCCCCTTTACGTCGTCGTATATGCCGGGACAGCGTCCCTTGATTGAAACCATCCTCAAGTTCGGAAGCGTGGCGCTCGCCTACGTCTCGGGTCTGGCGATCGCGCTCAATTTCATCGTCAAATCGATTCCGGCCGTCCTCGCCGCCTGTGCGATTCTGGCGATCGCGTGGCAAATGCTGCGCCGCGCGCGCATCGCTTCGCATGCTCTTCTGCGCTTTGAGTTCGAGGATGCGATGGAGCCCGCGGTGCAGCGCCTGGAAATCGAGCGGGACTAGCGGCGTGCCGCCGCGAACCCGGGCACTTTCGAATTTTCGCAAGTCGCGCCGGGTCTCACAATCCCATTGCGTTCCCCAGAAAGAAGTCTGTTACACTCGATAAATCTATGAGCCTGTTTCGAACCAAGCCGCTCGCCAAATTACTCGCACAAGCCGAACAGGGAGGGGGGTTGAAGCGGACGCTCAAGGCGCCGGGGTTGATCGCGCTGGGCATCGGAGCGATTATCGGCGCGGGAATTTTCGTGCGCACCGCGGCGGCAGCGGGACAGAACGCCGGATCGGGCGTGGTGTTTTCCTTCATCGTCGCTGCGATCGGCTGCGCGTTCGCCGGACTGTGCTACGCCGAATTCGCCGCGATGATCCCCATCGCCGGCTCGGCCTACACCTACGCCTACGTGACCATGGGCGAGCTGATCGCGTGGGTGATCGGATGGGCGCTGATCCTCGAGTACGCGCTGGGGGCAGCCACGGTATCGATCGCCTGGACGGAGTATTTCAACCAGCTTTTTCCCAACATGGTTCCCTGGCAGTGGAGGCATTCCCCGCTGCAGTACGACACCCATGGAGCGCACGGAATCGTGAACGCGCCGGCGCTGGTGATCCTGCTGCTGCTGACGCTGCTGCTGATCAAGGGGACCTCGGAATCGGCCAACGTGAACGCGATCATCGTGGCGGTGAAGGTGACCATCGTGGTGTTGTTCATCGGGCTCGGCTGGAAATTCATCAGCCCGGCCAATCACACGCCGCTGCTGATACCCGACAATCTCGACGCCATGCACGCCGGATTCTTTAAACACGGATGGGGAGGCGTTATCGGCGGCGCGGGGGTGGTGTTTTTCGCCTTTATCGGATTCGACGCGGTGTCGACGGCGGCGCAGGAGACCGTCAATCCCGGGCGCGACATGCCCATCGGGATCATGGGATCGCTCGCGGTGTGCACCGTTCTCTATATCGCGTTCAGTTGGGTGCTGACCGGGGTGGCGAAGTGGGCGGATTTCGTGGACCCGAACAAGGGGATGGAAGCGTCGGTCGCCTACGCCATCAAGACCGGAATGCCGGGAAACGATTGGCTGGCGACGGCGGTGACCGTCGCGATCCTGTTCGGATTCTCGTCGGTGATGCTGGTGATGCTGCTGGGCCAAAGCCGCATCTTTTATTCGATGGCGAATGACGGCCTGCTGCCCCGCGTGTTTTCCGAAGTCCATCCCACATTCCACACGCCCTATAAATGCAACTGGGTGTTGTTCGTGTTCGTGGGACTGCTGGGCGGATTTCTACCCGGCGATATCACCGGAAATCTGACCTCCATCGGAACGCTGTTCGCGTTCGTTCTCGTATCCATCGGCGTGTGGATCATGCGCCGCGAGAATCCGGCGGCGCACCGTCCGTTCCGCACTCCGCTGGTTCCGATGGTGCCGATTCTGGGCGCGGTGGTGTGCTCGGGAATGATCATCGGCCTCGATAGGACCACGCAGGTCGCGGCGCTGGCGTGGATGGCGATCGGCCTGTGCGTGTATTTCCTGTACGCGCGAAGCCACAGCCGCCTGAACTATCGCGCGGAGATGGGGGTGGGACGATGACGCACGCCATGGTGACCACGGCGTTCACGCTGGACGGTTTTCGCATCACCAAGGATTTGGGAATCGTGCGCGGGATCGTGGTGCGCTCGCGCTCGATTTTCGGAACCATCGGCGCGGGGCTGCAGACCATGGTCGGCGGAAACATCACGCTGCTGACCGACCTGTGCGAAAAAACGCGGGAACAATCCTATGAGCTGATGTGCCAGCACGCGGACCAGATGGGCGCCAACGGAATCGTCGGCATGCGCTACGACGCGACCGAGGTGATGCAGGGAGTCACCGAAGTGCTGTGCTACGGCACCGCGGTGGTCGCGGAGAAGGTTTAGTCATTTTCCATTACCGTGGTAATGTAAAAACATGAGCATCGGCGAATCCAGGATCACCGCGCAAGGGCAGCTCACCATCCCGGCGGCCGTGCGGAAAGAGCTGGGCCTCAGCCCCGGCTCGACGATCGAGTGGGATAAGGAAGGCGAGAAGATCGTCGTGCGCCGGGTTGGGAAATACACGTCCTTGGACATACACCGGGCGCTTTTCGGGAACAAGAAACCTGAGAGAAGAAGCCTGAGGCAGTTGAACGAATCGAAGGCGCGCTACGCTAGCGAACGGTATGCCCGCAGCAAATGAGAGCCATCGACACCAACGTTCTTCTGAGGATCGCAACTCAGGACGAGGAACGGCAGGCAGCGGCAGCCGAGAACTTCATTCGAGACGGCGCTTGGGTATCGACGCTGGTCCTGGCCGAGGCGGTCTGGGTGCTCGGCAACGATTACAAGAGCAGTTCCGCGCAAATCGCACGCGCGGTCGAGAGGCTGCTCAGTCATCGCTTTTTGGCTATGGAGAATCCAGTTGCGGTAATGGACGCGCTTCGGCTATTTCGAACCCGTCCGTCGCTCGGTTTTTCCGACTGCCTGATTCTTGAACTCGCCAGAAAAGCCGGCCATCTCCCGCTCGGCACCTTCGATCGACGGCTCGCGCAAGCACAAGGCGCACAAAAAATTTAAGCCGTGAATGAACCTGGATAAATTCATTCACGGTCGGAAATCAGGCCTTCCCCGCCTCTTCCTTCTTCAGCTTTTCGCGCTGCTCTTTGAGAATCGCCTTGCGGCTCAGCTTGATCTTATTCCCCTCGAGCGCCAGGACCTTCACCAGGATCTGATCGCCTTCCTTCAGCTCGTCGCGAACCTGTTTGATGCGATTTTCCGAGATTTCCGAAATGTGCAGCAGGCCGTCGGTACCCGGGAAAATCTCCACGAACGCGCCGAAATCGACGATCCGCACCACTTTGCCCAGGTACGTCTTGCCCACCTCGGCAACCGCGCAGATATCGGAGACCATCTGGATTGCGCGATCCGCGGCGGCGCCGTCGGAGGAGAAAATCTTCACGCTGCCGTCGTCTTCGACGTCGATCTTGCACCCGGTTGCGTCCACGATCCCGCGAATCACCTTGCCGCCCGGCCCGATCAGCTCGCGAATCTTGTCCACCGGAATCTGCATCGAGAAAATTCGCGGCGCGTACGGCGAAAGTGTCGCGCGCGGCTTGTCGAGCGTCGCGTTCATTTTGTCGAGAATGAACAGCCGCGCCCCGCGCGCCTGCGCGAGCGCTTCCTTCATGATCGCCGTGGTTACGTTCGGAACCTTGATGTCCATTTGCAGCGCGGTGATTCCGTCCTTGGTTCCAGCGACCTTGAAATCCATGTCGCCGTAGTGATCCTCCGCGCCCGCGATGTCGGTCAGCACCGCGTAATCGTTGCCTTCGAGCACCAGCCCCATGGCGATGCCCGCCACCGGCTGCGAAATCGGAACGCCCGCGTCCATCAGCGATAGCGTCGCTCCGCACACCGACGCCATCGAGCTCGACCCGTTCGATTCGAGAATGTCGCTCACCACGCGCATGGTGTAGGGGAACGTTTTTTCGTCCGGAACCACGGCCGAAAGCGCGCGTTCCGCGAGCGCCCCATGGCCGATTTCACGCCGCCCGGCGCCGCGCATAAATCCAACTTCACCCACGCTGAACGGAGGGAAGTTGTAGTGCAACATGAAGCGTTTGGAGGTCTCCGACGGGTCGAGCAGCTCGATTCTCTGCTCGTCCTCCTTGGTTCCCAGCGTCGCGGTCACCAGCGCCTGCGTTTCGCCGCGCGTGAACAGGCTCGATCCGTGCGTGCGCGGCAGCACTCCGACTTCGCTGTCGATATGCCGGATCTGGTCGAATTTGCGCCCATCCGGACGCCTGCGGTCCTTGAGCATCTCATCGCGGAAAATGCGCTCTTTGAGCCGGTCAAACAGATCGCCGGCTTCGTCTTTCTGCTCTTCCGCGATGGGCTCGAGCGCCTTGGCCTTGGCTGCGTCCACGCGCGCGTAGCTTTCGAGCTTCCCGTATTTTTCAGTGTTGAGGGCGTCCTGAAGCTCCGCCCGAATCGAATCCGAGATCTGATAATACAGATCGTTGTTGATGGGCGGCGTGGTGTACTCCATTTTGGCCTTGCCCGATTTCTTCATCAGCTCGCGAATTGCGGCCGCGATTTTCTTGCAGCATTCATGGCCGAATTCGATGGCCCCCAGCACCTCGGCTTCGGTCGCCTGCTGCGCGCCGGCTTCGACCATCACGATGCCATGGTCCGTTCCGGCAACGACGATGTTCACCTTCGACGATTTGGTCTCTTCGTAGGAAGGATTCGCCACCAGTTTTCCGTCAATCATGCCCACGCGAACTCCGCCCAGCACGTGATGGAACGGAACGTCGGAAATCGCCAGCGCCGCGCCCGCGCCCACGATCGCCAGCGTCGATGGGTCGCGCTCGGGATCAGCCGACAGCACCATCCCGATCACCTGCGTTTCATGCGAATAGCCCTCGGGGAACAGGGGCCGGATCGGCCGGTCGATCAGCCGGCTGGTCAGAATTTCTTTTTCCGTCGGCCGGCCTTCACGCTTGATGAAGCCGCCGGGAAATCGTCCCGCCGAGTAAGTGTACTCGCGGTAATCGACAGTCAGAGGAAAAAAGCTCGCGCCGGGTTTGGGCTCAGGAGCGGTGCAGGCGGTCACCAGGACCACCGAATCGCCGGAGCGCACAATCACCGCTCCGTTTGCCTGCTTCGCCATTTTTCCGGTTTCAAGGGTGATGGTCCGGCCGCCGCCGAGATCCACTTCAACGGATTGCAACATGTTTTAACGTCCTTTAATCAAGAACCACGCGTGCCGCATCCGGGCTACGCCTGGCCTGCTTTGATCAAGAGGAGACTTTGGAGGGTGGAACCGGTCACATCGGCCGGTTTTCGAGATCAATTCCGCTCAGTGCCGGATGCCGAGGCTCTGGATCAGCTTCTTGTAGCGCTCCGGGCTGGTGCCCCGCAGATAATCGAGCAGGCGCCGGCGCCGCTGGACCATTTCGAGCAAACCTCTGCGCGAATGATGATCCTTCTTATGCGTCTGAAAATGCTCTCTCAGATCGTTAATCCGCCGGCTGAGAATGGCGACTTGAACTTCCGGCGAGCCGGTATCCGACTTATGGACCCGGAATTGTGAAATCACCTTCGTCTTTGCTTCTCTCGCCAGTGCCATTCGGGAATCGATACTCCTCGTCTATTCTTAATCGTTTTGTACGTAAAAAGAATAGCACAAAAACCGGGAGCCTGCTCGATATCCGGCAGTGCCTGAAACGTGCGTTGACCGCTCCCTATGGTCGCGGCTCGGTGTCGGCGCGCTCTACTTCTCCCCGAGCCGCGACCAAAGGGGGGGAGCGGTTTAGAGATCGATCAGATCGGCCATTAGCCCGCGGTAGGCGCAACAAGGATGGCAGAAAGTCCGTAATTGAATTACGCTGGTTCTCACGGGAGGTTGTTTAAGGATATGATTCGCGTCACGGTCAGCTATCCGAACCAGGCGGGCGCCCGGTTCGACATGGATTATTACATGAAGCGGCACATGCCGCTGGTTGCCGAACGGCTGAGCGGGCGTGGCCTCGCGGGCTGGTCGGTGGACCAGGGGATCGGCGGGGGCGCGCCCGGATCGCAGGCCGAATTCCTGATCCAGGCGGCGCTGATTTTCGAAGATGTGGAAGCGTTTCAGGCCGCCATGGCCGTCGAAGGCGCGACGCTGCTGGCCGACGTTCCCAATTACACCGATATTCAGCCGCGCATCGATATTTACAGGATCGTGGCCGAGCAGCCCGCATCGCGCAGCACCGGCGCGTAGACCGAAATGTATACTGTGAAGTAGACATATGAAAGCCAGCATCGTCGACCTCCGCTACCGCATGAAAGACGTCCTCAAAGCGATCGACCGGGGCGAACCCGTCACGGTCCTGTATCGCGGGAAGGAAAAGGCGCAAATCGTGCCGATCCAGAAGGCAAGGATGAAGGTGGAAGATCACCCGTTCTGCGGCATGTGGAAGGACCGCGACGACATGAAAGATCCCGTCGAGTGGGTGCGGAAGCTGAGATCGAAAAAGCGCTACGCGCACCTGATCAAGTGATCTTCGATACCGACATCCTCATCTGGGTCTCGCGCGACGACCCGCACGCGAATGCGTTGGTCAACGCGCACATGGATCGCGCCGCCTCGATCGTCACGCTGATGGAGCTCCTGGCGGGCGCGAGATCCAAGGCGGAACTCCAGAGGACACGCCGGTTTTTCGTCGATCTCGAGATCCGGCTCATCCCGATCGATGGAGCGATCAGCTATCTGGCCGCAAATCTGATCGAATACCACGGCTTGTCGAGCGGGCTCGATCTGCCGGACGCATTGATCGCCGCGACCGCCCACGAACACGGTGAAATACTCGCCACGGCGAACGTTCGCCATTTCCGCGAGATTGCTAACCTGGCGATCCATCCGTTCCGTCCGTCGCGCCGGTCATGAAAGCGGTCTGTCTTTTGAGCGGCGGCCTGGATTCCTCCACCTGTTTGGGCGTCGCCACGCGCGACGGCTATGCATGCTACGCGCTGTCGTTCGATTACGGCCAGCGCCATCGTATAGAGCTTGAATCCGCGGCGCGAGTGGCGAAATTGTTCGGTGCGCGCGAGCATCGTGTCGTCACCATCGATCTGCGCGCCTTCGGCGGCAGCGCTTTGACCGGCGATATCGAGGTTCCCAAATCCGGCGTCATCGGCTCCGGAATTCCGGTCACCTACGTTCCCGCGCGCAACACGATTTTCTTGTCTTTCGCCATGGCCTGGGCGGAGATTCTCGAGTCCTCGGATGTATTCATCGGCGTAAATGCGATCGATTATTCCGGGTATCCCGATTGCCGCCCGGAATTTATTGAAGCCTTCGAAAAAATGGCGAACCTGGCGACCAAGGCCGCCGTCGAAGGCCGCACGCGATTGCGAATCCATACCCCGCTGGTGAATTTGAATAAAGCGCAAATCGTAAAGCTGGGGGCGCAGGTCGGCCTGGATTTCAGCCTCACGCATAGCTGTTACGATCCCGATCCGCAAGGCCGGCCCTGCGGAAAATGCGATTCCTGCGTACTGCGGCGCAAGGGATTCTTGGAAGCGGATAGGATCGATCCGCTGGGATAAATGAAAATCGCCGAAATTTTTTATTCCATTCAGGGCGAGGGAATGCTCGCGGGCGTCCCCAGCGTGTTCATTCGCTCGAGCGGGTGCAACCTGCGCTGCTCCTGGTGCGATACGCCGTACACCTCCTGGAATCCGGAGGGTTCGCACATGACCGTCGACGAAATCGTCGAGCGCGCCGCATCCTTCGGCGCATCGCACGCAGTGGTCACCGGCGGCGAGCCGATGATCGCCGAAGGAATCGTCGAGCTGACCGAAAAACTCAAAATGCATGTGACCATCGAAACGGCCGGCACGGTGTTTCAGCCCGTCCAATGCGACCTGATGAGCATCAGCCCGAAGCTCGCCAATTCGACTCCGCAAGGAGATTTCGCGCGCCGGCATGAGCGGCTGCGCTACCAGCCCGAGATTCTGAAGGGCCTGATGCGGTTTCCGTATCAGCTCAAATTTGTGGTCGTCGCCGAGCGCGACCTGGATGAAATCCATCGAATCGTTGAAGAAACCGGCGCGGATCGCGAGCGCGTGGTGCTGATGCCGGAAGGAACCGGCGCAGCGGCGATCGCCGAACGCGGCCGATGGATCGCCGAAATCTGCAAGCGCGAGAACTTCCGCTACAGTCCGCGGCTGCACGTCGATTTGTGGGGCAATCGCCGCGGCGTGTAAGCGCCGGCGGGAGGCAGCGGGCGCTCGAGGCCCCCGGTCGGGTTTGAGCACGTCATCGCCGGTGTTGAACAGCTATATAATCCGCGTAAATAAAGCATCCCGTTGACAGTAGGATCTTATCTGGACTACCATGCGTCTGGAACGGATTTCCAGGAATGAAATCCGAAGAGGTTGACCATGTTAGCAACCGCAACTACTCAAAAAAATCCATACGAAGTCGCGTTAGAGAATTTCGATCTGGCGGCAAACGCGCTGGAACTCGAAGAAAATATCCGGGCCATGATCAAGTACCCGGAGCGCATGCTTACCGTGAGCATTCCGGTCCGAATGGATAGCGGCCGGATCGTTCGATTCGAAGGCTACCGCGTGCAACACAGCACACAGCGCGGACCAGCCAAAGGAGGCATTCGCTATCATCCCAACGTCAACATCGACGAAGTCAAGGCGCTGGCCACGTGGATGACGTGGAAGTGCGCGGTGGTGAACATTCCATACGGCGGCGGCAAAGGCGGGGTCACCTGCAACCCGAAAGAACTGTCGCTGGGCGAACTGGAACGGCTGACACGCCGCTACGCCAGCGCCATCCTGCCCATTATCGGCCCGGAGAAAGACATTCCCGCGCCGGACGTCTATACCACGCCGCAGATCATGGCCTGGATCATGGACACCTACAGCATGAACATGGGTTACCCGGTGACCGGGGTGGTCACCGGCAAGCCGATCGGCCTGGGCGGATCGCTTGGCCGCAACGAGGCTACGGCGCGCGGCTGCTTCTACACCACGCGCGGAAGCATGGAGCATTTGGGGATCCCCCTGGCGGGCGCGCGGGTGGTGGTCCAGGGATTCGGCAACGCCGGCTCGATCGCGGCCACCTTGTTCCATGAGGCGGGCGCTAAAGTGATCGCGGTGAGCGACACGCAGGGCTGCATTTTCAACGACCGGGGATTGGAAATTCCCGCGGTGGTGAAGCTCAAGAACGAGACGAGAACGGTGGCGGGATTCCCGGCAGCCGATCGCATCCGTCCGGACGAACTGCTCGCGCTCAAATGCGAAGTGCTGATTCCTGCGGCGCTCGAAAACGCCATCACGGAAGCCAACGCGCATGCGGTCCGCGCCCGGGTGGTGGCGGAGGCGGCCAATGGCCCGGTGACGCCGGAAGCCGACCGCATTTTCGACGATATGGGGATCTTCCTGATCCCCGACATTCTATGCAACGCGGGCGGCGTGACGGTGTCGTACTTCGAATGGGTGCAGGATGAGAATCACCTGTTCTGGGAGGAGAACGACGTCAACGCCAAACTCGAAAAGATCATGGTGCGGTCGTTCCAGGACGTGCTCAAGATCCACATCGATCGCCAGGTCAACATGCGTCTGGCCGCGAATATGCTCGGGGTAAGACGCGTTGCCGAAGCCTGCAGGCTCCGCGGGCTGTACCCATGAGATAGCTTCTCCTGGTAATCAGCGGGCCGGTGGCGGAAACTCAGCTTTCCCGTTTCTACCACGCTGGACGGCGGGTTACGGTTTTCCCGAAAACACTTTACGCAGAGGCAGCGGAAATCGGGGTCCTGCCCGATCCCCGTTCGCGCTCGCCAAACGCTTCCAGGCCGCGCACGAGCACATCCATCGCGACCTTCAATTCCGAAACGCCGAGCACATAAGCGATGCGAATTTCGTTTCTGCCTCGATTGGGGCTGATATAGAAGTCCTGCATCGGCGTGACCATCACGGTTTTGCCCTGGTAGGAGAATTCGCCCACCAGGAACTTCACGAAAGCTTCCGCATCTTCGACGGGCAGCGCCACGGCCTGATAAAAGGCGCCTTGGGCGGGCTTGAAAATGGCGCCCTCGATTTTGCCAAGAGCCGCAGCCACCACTTTCTGGCGCTTCTGATACTCCTTGACGATCCTGCCGACATAGGGCCGGCTGTTGTTCAACAGCGGGACCAAACCGTATTGCTCAAGCGTTCCGACCGACAAGCGGGCCTGCGCGAACTTCAACACCGCGCGCATGATGTCTTCATTGAAGCT
>JASHWA010000452.1 GCA_030044325.1 Bryobacteraceae bacterium | reverse complement strand
TGATCGCGAATCAAATCGCGAAACGCTTCCGAGCGGTTGGTGTACCCGCGCCGCCCGATCAACTCGTCGAACTGCTTCAACAGCGCGGAATCGATAGCCACGCCAATGCGGCTGAGATCGCTCATGCTTCCGAGACTAGCAGCTTGCCGAAAAAAGGGGACAGACAGCGGGCTCCGGCGTGTACGGTGCGACGCGCTCCGTCGCTGCCGCGCCTCAAGCGAACCCGAGACGTTTCAGGGACGCCGGTCAGGTGCGGAACAGCACGCTTTCTTTTTCGAACATCCTGGTGGCGATCAGCGCCGCGATTCCGGCATAAACCAGGTTGGCGGCGAGCGTCACGCCGAAGTTGACCATGGACGCGTCGCCGACCAGCACGCTATGGATCATCATGCTCGCGTTGAAAATGGGAATCAGGCACAGCGCCGGAGTGAGCTCGAATCCGGGCAGGCCGCCCATCAGCGCCGGAATGATCACCACAAACACGAGCGGCGTGAGGTAGCTTTGGCCTTCCTTGAAGCTGCGCGCGAACAGGGCGATGGTGAACATCAGCGCCGCCGCGAAAATCGCCACCGGAATCAGCAGCGCCGCGATCATTGCGATGGTTCCCGCGTCCAGCGGAATGGTGTCCATCATTTGCTTGAACTCCTGGGATTTCCCGCCCAGGCGCGCATTCTTGAGGGAATACACCATGCTGCCGAGGGTCAGCATGGCGGTGAGAAAAATCGCCGTCATGGCGGCGAAGGTTTTTCCGATCACGATCTCCCGCCGCGTAGCCGGCGAGGCTAAGAACGCCTCCAGCGTTTTGCGCTCCTTTTCGCCCGCGGTCATGTCGATGATGGGGTACATCCCTCCGGTGAACATCAACAGCAGCACTACGTATCCCAGGATATTGCCCCACGCCGATCCGGCCATCTTGCGCGCACCCGCCACGTTGGTCCGCGTGACGGTGAAGGGCGTCAGAACGTTTTCCGGTACGCCCGAGTTTTGAAGGCTTTGGCGGATCCGCTCGACCCTCAGCTCGTCGATCGCCGTCCGGATTTTATCGCCCGCCGCGCTCGACGTGGGGTTCGAATTGTCCACGTAGATGCGGATCCGCGGAGGATTGCCGGGGATCTCCTCCACCGCCGCCGCCACCGATTTTTTCTCCACGCTCGCGGGCAAATCCTCGCGTTCGAACAGCGGGTACCCGGTTTTTTCGAGCGCGGCCCGGAGCGAGGGCGTGGTGACGCGCGCGGCGATGCCCAGCGTCCTGGCCTCTGTTTCCGACTGCTCCTCGATGCGCGAGGTGAGCGCCGTGGCCACGCGGAAAAGAACCGGAAACACCACCAAAGGAACGATCATCATGCTGATGAGCGTCCGCCGGTCGCGCAGCAGGTCGAGCATCTCTTTTTTATAAATCGCCTGAACAATAGGGAATCGCATTTACTTATCCTGTGGCAGACCGAGCAGGTCCAGAAAAATTTCGCGCAGCCTGTGTTTTCCGGTCGCCTCGCGGAGCTGCTGCATGGTGCCGGTGGTTTTCAGGCGCCCGTTGTCGATCACTCCGATCCGGTCGCACAGATATTCGGCTTCCTCCATCACGTGGGTCGAATAAATGATGCATTTCCCGGATTTCTTCGCGTCCATGATAGCGGATTCGATGGTGCGCGCCGTGGGAACGTCGAGGCCCGAACTGGGCTCGTCCAGAATGAGGATGGGCGGATCGTGAAGCATGGTCCGCGCGATGGCGGTCTTCTGTTTCATGCCCGTCGACAGCTTGTCGGTACGCACACCCGCGAAGTCGTGCATTCCGAGCAGCGTCATCAGCTGGTTGATCCGTTTGGCGCGCCACTGCGGCTCCATGCCGTTGAGCTCGCCGAAAAAATTCAGGATCTCCAGCGGGGTGAGCCTGGCATACAGGCGCATATCGCCCGAAAGAAATCCGATCTGGCCCCGCACTTGCGCGGGCGCCGTATTCACGTCGCAGCCGTTCAACACCGCCGTGCCCGAAGTGGGCTTCAGCAGAGTTGCCAGCAGCCGCAGCGTGGTGGTCTTGCCCGCGCCGTTGGGCCCCAGAAGTCCAAACACCTCGCCGGCCTGAACTTCGAAGCTGACCCGGTCGACCGCGGCGTGCGTTCCGCGTTTGGAATCGTGAAAGGTTTTGGAGATTTCGAGAACTTGTATCATGATGACGCCGCCCCCAAGCCGCGCGCGTGAGCGCGGGGGTGCAGGCCCGCATCGAGAAACGCCAAGTTACGGTAGTGCATTCTGTCCAGTCTACCGCTTAAGGCAAACTAGAGAAGTGAACCTGCGGCAATTTTTCGATCTCTCGCTCCGGGCGCGCCGTGGCGAAACCGCTCTCGAATGGAACGGGCGAGCATTCCGTTTCGGCGAAATTGCCGCGCGCAGCGATCGCATGGCCGCCGCCCTCGCGGCCCGGGGCATCGCGCAAGGCGACCGGGTGTGCGTGTATCTCGCCAATCGCATCGAACTGGTGGACGTGTTTCTGGCGTGCGTCAAACTGGGCGCAATTTTCGTGCCCGTCAACATTCTCTATCGCGAACGCGAAATCGCGCATATCCTCGAAGACGCCGGACCGAAGATCATGATTACCGAGGAGGAACTCGCCGCGCTGCTTAGTCATGACGCGCCGCCTGTCGATTATCCCGAGCTCGACGGCGACGCGCCCGCCGCGCTGGTGTACACTTCGGGAACGACGGGGCGGTCAAAGGGCGCGATCCTCACGCACAACAATTTCGCGATCAACGCCGCGAATCTGGTCACTTGCTGGCAAATCACGGATGGGGACCGCCTGCTGCTGGCGCTGCCGCTGTTCCACATTCACGGCCTGGGCAACGGCCTGGCGTGCTGGCTCGCGGCGGGATGCCGGATGCGCCTGCTGGAGCGCTTCGACCATCAGAAAGCGGCGGCCGAATTCCTGGACTTCCGGCCGACGCTGTTTTTCGGCGTTCCGGCGATGTATGTGCGGCTGCTGGATATCGCGCAAGAGACGGCGCGCGAGATCGGCCGGACGATGCGCCTGTTCGTTTCCGGATCCGCGCCGCTTCCCGCGCAGGTGCTGGAGGATTTCCGCGCGCGCTTCGGCCATACGATTCTCGAACGTTACGGAATGACGGAAACGATGATGAATCTCTCCAATCCCTATGCCGGCGAGCGTCGCGCGGGCACGGTCGGTTTTCCGCTGCCGGGGATTTCGGCGCGCATCGATGCTTGGGGCGAGTTGTGGATCAAAGGGCCCAACGTGTTTGCGGGCTATTGGCGCCGCGAAGAAGCGACGCGCGCGGCATTCGACAACGGATGGTTCCAGACCGGCGATCTGGCCGAGCGCTCGGAAGACGGCTACTACACTTTGCGCGGGCGGCGCAGCGACCTGATTATTTCCGGAGGCTTCAACATCTATCCGCGCGAAATCGAGGAATTTTTGATGGAACAGCCGGAGATTGCGGAAGCGGCCGTGATTGGCGAAGCGGATCGCGTGCGCGGGGAAGTGCCGGTGGCATACCTGGTGGTGCGCGGCGAATTTGACGCGCGCGCGATGGAGGCGCGCTGCCGCGAAAAGCTCGCGTCGTTCAAAATTCCCCGGCGATTCGAAGCGGTCGAAAAATTGCCGCGCAACGCTCTCGGAAAAGTGCAGAAGCATCTGCTGGCTACCACAAAAAACTCATGTCCCGGATCCTGATGGTCGCCTCCGAGGCGTCCCCGTTCGTTAAGTCGGGCGGTCTCGGCGATGTGTTGGGAGCGTTGCCGGCCGCACTGGCGCGCCGCGGCGACGAGGTCGCGGTGGTGGTTCCGCGGTACCGCATCGCCATGGTTTCCGGCGCCCAGCGCGTCTGGAGCGCGCTTCCGGTCACGGTCGGCCCGCATCGTTTTGTCACCGGAATCGACCAGGTGATTCGCGACGGCGTGCGCTATTTCTTCATCGATTGCCCTCCGCTGTACGACCGCGCCGGCCTGTACAACGAATCGGGCTTCGATTATCCCGACAATCACATCCGCTTCGCGCTGCTGTCGCGCGCGGCGCTCGAAATTTCGCGGCACATTTTTCGCGCCGATGTCTTTCACGGCCACGACTGGCAGGCGGGCCTGCTGGCGCCCTATCTTCAGGTCGAGATCGCCCGCGATCCCACTTTTTTCGGCGCCAAATACGTCCAGACCATCCACAATCTCGGCTATCAGGGGAATTTCGACCCGCGCGTGCTGCCCGATCTGGGAATCGATCCCGGCTGGTATTACCCCGAGGGCCTGGAATTCCACGGCCGCTTGAGTTTTTTGAAAGCCGGAATCGTGTGGGCCGACGCGGTGACCACCGTCAGTCCCACCTATGCGCGCGAAGTCCAGACCCCGGAATTCGGTTTCGGATTCGACGGCCTGCTGCGTTCCCGCGCCTACAAGCTCACCGGAATTTTAAACGGCGTCGATTACACGGAATGGGACCCGGCCACGGACCGGTTCCTGCCGGCGCATTACTCGGCGCAGGACCTTTCCGGCAAACAGATCTGCAAACAGGCGCTGCTAAGCACGCTCGGATTGCCGCAAGATCCGGATCGTCCGGTGATCGGAATCGTGACCCGTTTCGCGCATCAAAAAGGGATGGATTTCGTCGGCGAGATCTCGCCGCAGCTTTCAGGCGCTGATGTCGCGCTGGCCGTGCTCGGATCGGGCGATCGTGGAATCGAAGATATGTTCCGGTATCTGGCGTATCTCCATCCCCAGCAATACGGCGTTTTGATCGGCTACGACAACGTGCTCGCGCACCTGATCGAAGCGGGCGCGGATATGTTCCTGATGCCCAGCCGCTACGAACCGAGCGGCCTCAGCCAGATGTACAGCCTGCGCTACGGGACGGTTCCCATCGTTCGCGCGACCGGCGGCCTGGAAGATACGGTCGACGGAACTACCGGCTTCAAATATCACGGCTATTCCGCGGGAGCGCTGCTCGATGCCACGCGCGGAGCGCTGCTTGCTTTCCGCGATCCCGAATCCTGGCAAGCGCGAATGCGCCGCGGGATGGCGAAAGATTTCTCCTGGGACGCCTCGGCCGCGCAGTATCAGGCGCTCTACGCGGCCGTGCGTAGCTGAAATCGGGGCAGGTTTCAAAAACCGCGCGGCATTGGCTGAGCGCGAGCCCATTTCCGGGATTGCAAAGACGGTCCTTTATCGTCCAACGCGCTCCCTCACCGTCGCGCCTGTAGCGGAGGCGGGAGCGGGTTTGCATCCCAAGACTTGCATCCAAATGGCCATTTCGAGCATCATAAGGAACGGAGCTTAAACCAAAAAAATGGCTGCTGAACACATGACTGCGGGGCATTCTGCCGCGTCCCAAACCTTACACTTTACCGACGGCGCATTCGACCAGGAAGTGCTGAACTCCGAGGTTCCCGTTCTGGTCGATTTCTGGGCGCCGTGGTGCGGACCGTGCAAGGCGATGTCGCCGACCGTCGATGCCCTGGCGGCCGAGTACGCCGGCAAAATCAAGATCGGCAAAATGAACACCGACGAGAATCCCGCCACGGCCATGCGTTTCCAGGTGCGCGGAATTCCCACGCTTCTGCTGTTCAAGGGCGGCAAGGTAGTGGATCAGCGCGTAGGCGCGTGGCCCAAGGCGGAACTCAAGAAAATGCTCGATCCGCATGCCGGTTAGGTCTGTTCCAGGACCAACGCGCTCCCCAACGGCCGCGCCTCAAAATAGCGGCGAATCAAATCGAATCGCTGGTGACTGAATCGCGCGTGCGGGTCAACTCGGCCCGCTCGCTGTGCGCGGCGCGGTGCAATTCGCCGAACTTCGCTCCGGTGGTGGCCAGCGCGATGGCGCCCAGTACGACGCGCAGCGTGACCAGTCCCCAGATCAGGAGCGCGAAATTCTCCGCGTCGCGCGGCTCGGCGTGAAACACCGCGCGCATCAGCTCGTTGGTCAGCGCGAGGTAACCGATGTTTCCGGGCGGCTGCGGAACCGCCATCGCCATCCTGAGAATCACCATCAGCGCGAAGGCGTCGCCGAAGGTCAGCTCGTCGAATCCGAAACCGCGAAACGTCGCCCACACCGGGACCATTTGCAGCAGCAGGTAGGGAAGGCTGATCGCGAGGGCAAAATACAGGTAACGCGAATGCCCGATCAGGCTCAAGTCATCGATCAGCACGCGCACATGCTTCTTCCACGACCCGCCTTGAAGCGCGGCGCGCGCGCGATGCCGGTGAAACATGGCGAAGCCGAGCAGCACCGCGGCCACCAGCACCACGCTTCCGAGCGCATACGACCCGTCCACGATCCAGTGCAGCCGGTGCGGCAATCCGATCACACGCAGCGTCAGAATCAGCGACGCGCCCAGCCACATGCCGTCGAAAATGCGCTCAATCAGGGCGCTTGAAAGCGAAACCGAAAAGGGCAGCGCGGTGAAACGCGAAATCACGTAGCAGCGCACCACCTCGCCCGCCGCAAATCCCAGCACTTCATTGCCGAACAGGCCGATATACACGGCGCGGAACGCCTGCCAGAAAGGAACCGGCTCGACGGGACGCAGCAGCACCTGCCAGCGCCACGCCTGTAACGCGTACACGCACACATCGGAAAGGATGGCGAGCGAGATCCACCACCAGTTGGTGGTCTGCAGATCTTCGATCAGCGCACCCAGGTTGAAGTGGCGCAGCGTCCAGACCAGAAAGCCGATCGCGA
>JASHWA010000451.1 GCA_030044325.1 Bryobacteraceae bacterium | reverse complement strand
CGATCACTGCGGGCGCGTCTCTCAATTACGCGACCTATCTCGGCGGGAAAACCGGAAATACCGGCGACTACGTGAGCGGGATCGCAATCGACAGCGCGGGCAATTCTTACCTCGTTGGATACACGAACTCGAACGATTTTCCCGTGACCGCGGGCGCGTTCAACACCGTTTGCGGAACCGGCGGAACCTGCGCGGCAGCGCACGTTACCAAATTGAATCCTTCCGGAACCCAAATGCTCTGGTCCACCTACGTCGGCGGCAGCAAGCAGGATGGAAGCGACGACGTGTTCTTCACCGGCCCCATTCAACTGGACGGAAACGGCAACGTCTACATCATTGGGCAGACTAACGGAGGATCGGGGTTCCCCATGGTGAATCCCGTTGAGACGCCGCCCAACGGGGGCAACGCGCAGGTTCTCATCATGGAGCTCGATCCCACGGGCTCCAAGCTCCTGTTCTCCTCGACCATCGGATCGGATGGGCTGAACCCTGCGTCGCCCGCGGGTCTCGCGGTGGACGCGGGCGGCGATATCTTTATCGCCGGCAACACCGACGGCCCGAACCTGATCACCACCCCCGGCGCATTTCAAACCAGCTCGACCGACGGCCCCTGCTGCGGACTGGGCAACGGGTTCGTGGCCAAAATCACACCAGGACCGGTGCCCGCGATCAACGCAGTGGAGAACGCATTCGGAGGAAGCGCGACCATCGCCCCCAATACGTGGGTGAAGATCATGGGATCGAACCTGGCGCCGGTGGGAGATACACGCACCTGGCAGACATCGGATTTTACCGGCAACTTGATGCCCACCGGGCTCGACGGAGTGAGCGCGACCGTCAACGGGAAGAACGCATACGTTGAGTACATCAGCTCCACGCAGGTGAATATTCTGACGCCGCCCGATTCGCTGCCGGCGAGCGTAAACGTGGTCCTGACCAACGGCAACCTGAGTTCGGCAATGACGGTTCAGACCGCCGCATTGTCGCCCTCGTTTTTCGTTTTCGACGGAACGCACGTGGTCGCGCAGCATCTGAATTACACCGACGTCGGACCCACCACTCTTTATCCGGGACTGACCACGCCTGCCCAACCCGGCGAAGAGGTGATCCTCTACGCGAATGGATTCGGACCAACCTCGGTAGCGGTGGTGAGCGGATCGGTTACGCAAGGTGGAACGCTCGCCACGCTTCCCGTGGTGACCATCGGCGGATTGAACGCTACGGTGCTCTACGCCGGCCTGCTGGGGCCGGGGGAATTTCAGTTCAACGTGATCGTGCCGGAGGGCGCGCCCGCCGGCGATCTGCCCTTGACCGCGGCATACGGCGGATCGAACACGCCGGGCGGCGTAGTGATTACCGTGCAGTAGTCGATTTGGATTGACGCGAGCGACGGATCCATCGGACTACTGAAACCGTGCTGGCGATCCCGCACCCCACGGCGAACGCGATCACCGCCCAGCTAAACTCGCGCGACCTGGATACGGCGATAATCTGCCGGCCCCAATAAATCGCCGCCACGGCGATCCCCGAAAATCGCACCAGGCGCGCGGCAAAGGTCACTGCGTACAATCTGTGCCGCGGATACTGAAATGCGCTCGCCGCGACGATTACGACGGTGAACGGGAACGGCGGCGGCGCGAGGCAGGCGATCGAAATTCCAATCGCGCCACGCCTCTTGATTCTGTTCTCCATGACCTCGAAACGTTTCCGCCCGATCATTTTTTCGAGGCCTTCTTCTCCGCCCCTTCGCGCCACCCAATCGAGAAGCCCTACTCCCAGCATCGATCCCAGCGCCGCGATGGGAACATCCGGCCAGGCCATGCTGTGGTCGCGCGCCACCAGCAGCGCCAGCAACGCGTCGTTTCCGAACGGCAGCACCAGGAAGGATGAATCGGCGATGCCCAGCAGCAGCAGTCCCACCGGGCCCAGGTGCAGGAAAAGGTGAAACAGCCGCCGCACCTGATTCCTGTTGCACTCCGCGCGCCATCGCGACATTCTGTAGACGTAATGAATGAATATGTGCAGCCACGTTATCAGCCGATTGAAGATTACGGCGTGATCGGCAACATGCGCACCGTCGCGCTGGTCGGCAAAAACGGATCGATCGACTGGTTTTGTTATCCCAATTTCGATTCGCCCAGCGTGTTCGCCGCGATTCTCGACGCCGATAAGGGCGGCCATTTTTGGATCCGTCCCAAACAGCGGTTCACCACCGCCAAACAGCTCTACTGGCCGGACACCAACATTCTGATCACGCGCTTTCTGGCCCCCAACGGCGTGGGCGAGATCATCGATTACATGCCGGTGGTTCCGCGCCTGGGCCACGGCTACGACGGCATTCTGAGGCGAGTTTCCGCCGTTCGCGGCACGATGCGCTTCGAGATGGAGTGCCAGCCGGCGTTCAACTACGCGCTCGACCAGCACGACGTCGATCTGATCCAGAACGGCGCGCGTTTTCGTTCGCGGCGGATGCGCCTGCTGCTGGCCTCCGCCACGAAACTGCGTCGCGCCGGCCAGGGCGTGGCATGCGAATTCACTTTGAAGGAAGGCGAGAAGACGACCTTCGAGCTCGCCGCGCTCACCCAGCCGGATCAGATGGGCCTGAGCGAGGAGGAAAGCGAAGAGCTGTTCCGCAGCACCGTGAAATTTTGGAGGAGCTGGTTGTCGAAAAGCAGCTATCACGGCCGCTGGCGTGAAACCGTGAACCGTTCCGCCCTGGTGCTCAAGCTGCTCACGTTTCAGCCCACCGGCGCGATCGTGGCCGCACCCACCTGCAGCCTTCCCGAAGCGATCGGCGGCGCGCGCAACTGGGATTACCGCTATACCTGGATTCGCGACGCGGCGTTCACCATCTATTCCTTGCTGCGCATCGGATTCACCGAGGAAGCCGCGCAGTTCATGGATTTCCTCGACGCGCGCTGTCACGAAATGAAGCCCGACGGAACGCTGCAAGTGATGTACGGCATCGACGGGCGCCACGTATTAACCGAAAAAAAACTCACCCATCTTGAAGGCTACCAGAAATCCTCGCCGGTGCGCATCGGAAATGCCGCGTATAAACAGCTCCAGCTTGATATTTACGGCGAATTGATGGATTCCGTCTATCTTTCGAATAAATATAGCACGCCGATTTCTTCGGATTTATGGACATATTTGCGCCGGTTGACGGACTGGGTATGCCGGCACTGGCGCGAGAAAGACGACGCGATCTGGGAAGTCCGCGGCGGCCGGCGCGAGTTCGTATATTCGAAACTGATGTGCTGGGTGGCCGTCGATCGCGCGCTGCGGCTGGCCGACCAGCGCTCGTTTCCGGCGGACTGGCGGCGATGGCTGCGCACGCGCGACCAGATCTACCAAACGCTGATGACCAAAGGCTGGAGCAAGAAGCGCAACGCGTTCGTCCAGTCCTACGGGAGCGACGCGCTGGACGCATCTGTGCTGCTGATGCCGCTGGTCTTTTTCCTTTCACCCTCCGATCCGCGCATGCTCTCGACGCTCGACGCGATCAACCAGCCGGTGGATGAACGCGGCCTGGTTTCCGACGGCCTGCTTTTCCGCTACAACGTCGAAATGTCGCCCGACGGACTGCGCGGCTCGGAAGCGACATTCAACATCTGCACCTTCTGGCTGGTGGAAGCCCTGACGCGCGCCGGCCGCCAGGATCCCGCGCGATTGGACGACGCGCTCCTGCTGTTCGAACACATGCTCGGCTACGGAAATCATTTGGGATTATTCGCCGAGCAGACCGGTTTGCAAGGCCAGGCGCTCGGGAACTTTCCGCAGGCGTTCACGCACCTGGCGCTGATCAGCGCGGCGTTCAATCTGGATCGGACGATGGATGAGAAAAGGTGAACCGTATGAGAAATGTTCGGACCATCGGGACTAACCAACTCCGCCTCGCCGCTCGGCGAGTCCGCGTTCAAGCTCGCGCCGTGTTAGCGGTTTTTCCCCGGATGCGGCGATCTTGTCGCTGATCGTTCGCAGCTTGCGGCCCAATTCTGACGCACGCGACTCTGGCCTGCGGCGGCGCGTGGCGGCCGCGATCGTTTGGGTGTCCTTCACACTCCCCTTCTAGGCGAGCTATCGCACCGGCTTGAACACCACCACCGCGAGCGGCGGCAGCAGGATCGACATGCTCGCGGGGCGGCCGTGGAAGCTGATGGGCTCCGCTTTGGCGGAGCCGCCGTTACCCAGATTCGAACCTCCGAACATGGCCGCGTCGGAGTTGAAAATTTCCTGGTACATTCCGGCGGATGGCACGCCGATCCGGTATCCGTGGCGCGGCACCGGGGTGAAATTGCACGCGAATACCAGAAAATCCGCGCGATTTTTCGCGAAACGGACAAAGGAAATGATGGACGATTCGGAGTCCCGGAAATCGATCCATTCGAAGCCCTGAAAGCTGTCATCCACCTCCGAGAGCGACGGCTCGCGCCGGTACAACCAGTTCAACTCCCGCACGTAGGTTTGCAGCGTGTGATGCACGGGCCATTGCAGCAGGTGCCAGGGAAGGCTGGAGGCGTGGTTCCACTCCTCGGTCTGGCCGATATCGGAGCCCATGAACAGCAGCTTCTTTCCCGGGTGCCCGAACATGTAGCCCAGAAACGCGCGCACGTTGGCGAAGCGCTGCCATTCATCGCCCGGCATTTTCGAAACCAGCGCGCGCTTCAAATGCACCACCTCGTCATGCGAAACGGGCAGCACGAAATTTTCGGTGAACGCATATAACATGCTGAAAGTAATGTTTTGCTGGTGATATTTTCGAAAAACCGGGTCAAGCGAGAAATAATCCAGCATGTCATGCATCCAACCCATGTTCCATTTAAAGGTAAATCCCAGACCATTTAAATACACCGGGCGCGAAACTCCGGGCCACGCGGTGGATTCTTCGGCGGCGGTGATGGCGCCCGGCTCCTGGTGCGCGAGCTCGTTGAAACGGCGCAGAAAGTCGACCGCCGCGAGATTCTCGCGGCCGCCGTACTGATTGGGAACCCAGTCGTTGCCGCGCGCGTAGTCCAGATACAGCATGGATGCGACCGCATCGACGCGCAGCCCGTCCACGTGGAATTCGCGCAGCCAATATAAAGCATTTGAGAGCAGAAATGTTCTGACTTCGTTGCGCCCGTAGTTGAACACCATGGTGCCCCACTCGCGATGCTCGCCCTGGCGCGGATCATCGTGTTCATAGCAGGCGGTGCCGTCGAAGCGCCACAGCCCGTGCGCGTCGCGCGGAAAATGGCCCGGCACCCAGTCGAGAATCACGCCGATTCCGGCTTGGTGGCAGCGGTCGACAAAATAGCGGAAATCCTCGGGCGTGCCGAAGCGCGAAGTGGGCGCGTAATAGCCGGTCACCTGGTAGCCCCACGATCCGGAAAAGGGATGCTCCATCACCGGCAGCAGTTCGAGATGCGTGTAGCCCATGCGCTGCGCGTAGCCGACCAGTTTTTCGGCCAGCTCGCGATACGCGAGCGGCGTGTGGTCGGGATGGCGCATCCACGATTCCAGGTGCACTTCGTAAATCGACATGGGCTCCCGAAACCACTGGTGCGAGCCGCGCGCTTCCATCCATTGCGCATCGCCCCAGGTGTAGTCCGAAAGACTCCAGACAATCGAGGCGGTTTTGGGCGGCACTTCGGCGAAAAAGCCGTAGGGGTCGGATTTCTGCTGCTCGCGACCGTCGCGCGCCAGCACGGAATATTTGTAGACCGCGCCTTCGCCCAGGCCGGGAATGAAAATTTCCCACACGCCGGATTCGCGCAGGCGCATGGGATGCCAGGTGCGATCCCAGCGGTTGAAATCGCCGACCACGCTCACCAGTTCCGCGTTGGGCGCCCACACGGCGAAGCGCACGCCGCGCACGCCCTCGCTTTCGACCACGTGCGCGCCCAGGGTGCGATAGCTTTCGTGGTTGGTGCCTTCGGCGTGAAGGTACAGCTCGAAGGGCGTGAGCTGCGGCGGAAAGCGGTAGGGATCGTCGAATTGATAGGCGCCGGCGCGCAGCCGGTAATGCGCCGGCGGAGCGTCCAGGCGGGCGATGAAGAAGCCCGCGGGGTGCACCTGCTCCATCCCGATTGCGGCGTCTTCGGTGATGACGGCCGCGCTTTCGGCATGCGGCAACCACGCGCGGATTTCATTTTCATGCGGGCCCAGGACCGCGAACGGATCGCGGTGGCCTCCCTGGACGATAGCGTCGATCTCGGCTGCTTCCATCGCCGTTATTATGGCAAGAATGGCCTTCGCGGAACTGCACCTGCACCTGGAGGGTTCGATCGACGCGCACACGCTCAAGGAGATCGACCCCTGGCTCACGCGCGAGGAGATCGACGCGGCCACGTCATACTCCGATTTCGAGGGCTTCATCC
Organism: Bryobacteraceae bacterium; assembly: GCA_030044325.1. GTDB lineage: Bacteria > Acidobacteriota > Terriglobia > Bryobacterales > Bryobacteraceae > Palsa-187. Next base: position 8,134 of record JASHWA010000451.1, on the reverse strand, counting down.
GCGCCTACATCTGGGTGAACCGCAGGCTGACCAAGCCGGAGCACTACGCCATCGCGGCCCGGCGGCTGTTCGAACGTTTGCACGCCGACGGCGTGGTTTACGCGGAGATCACGCTTTCCGCGGGCATGATGCTGTGGAAGGGGCAGGATTTCGCGGGCGTGTATGACGCGGTTCAGCGCGAGGCGCTGTGCGCGGAGGTCAAGATCCGCTGGATCCTGGACGCCGTGCGGCAATTCGGCGCCGACGCGGCCAAGCCTGTTTTCGAGCTGGCGGCGGAGCGGGTGAACGAAGGGGTGGTCGCGGTCGGCCTGGGAGGATTCGAAGCGGGAGCGCCGGCGCGCGATTTCGCGGAGCTGTACCGGCGCGCGCGCGACCGCGGCTTGCACACGGTGTGCCACGCCGGTGAAACAACCGACGCGCAAAATGTTTGGGACGCGCTGGAGATCGGCGCGGAGCGAATCGGCCACGGGGTTCGCGCGGCGGAGGATCCCAAGCTGATCGAGCACCTGCGGGAAAAAAACATTCCGCTCGAGATTTGTATTTCGAGCAACGTGCGCACCGGCGCGGTTCCGTCTTTGCGCGAACACCCCGTGCGGCGATTGTTCGACGCGGGCGTGCCGCTGGTTCTCGACACCGACGATCCCGCGCTGTTCGGGTGCTCGCTGGCGAGCGAATTCGACACGGCGCGGCGCGAGTTCGGATTCGCCGACGCGGAATTGAGCCGGATCGCGGAGAACGCGTTCGAGTTCGCCTTCGGCTGGCGGGGAACGCGCGAAGCGTGACCGGCGCGCCCAGCAGGACCGCAATGGGCGTCGCGCGGCGCCGGGCGATGCACCAGATTCTCGACCGGCCGAAAGTTTTCGACGATCCGCTGGCGCTGCGGATCGCGGGCGAACTGCCGGAGCGGCCGGAGGGTGTTTTCGGAAAAAATCTGCGCGCATTTGTGGCCGCACGCAGCCGGTTTGCGGAGGATCATCTTGCGCTGGCGATTTCCCGCGGGGTGCGGCAATACGTCGTGCTCGGCGCGGGCCTCGATACGTACGCGTATCGTTCCGCGCCCGGAGTGCGCGTCTTTGAAGTGGACCATCGCGCCACGCAGGAATGGAAGCGCGAGCGGCTCCGCGACGCGGGCATCGCGATTCCTTCGTCGATGCGGTTTGTGCCGGTGGATTTCGAGCGGCAGAGGCTCGGCGAGGAACTGGTGAAGGCGGGATTCGAGCAGGAGCAGCCGGCGTTTTTTTCGTGGCTGGGCGTGATCATGTATGTGACGCTCGACGCGGCGGCCGGGACGCTGCGCTTTATCGCGTCGCTTGGGCCGGGAAGCGGAGTGGTGTTCGATTACGCGTCGGAGGCGTGGGAGCCGCTGGCACGGCGCGTGGCGCGGGCGGGCGAGCCGTTTAGGTTATTCTTCGAGCCCGCCGAACTCGCGCGGCTGCTGGTGGGACTGGGATTCGGCGAACTGGAAAATCTCGATTGCGACGGGATCAACGCGCGATATTTTTCGGGACGCGAGGACGGGTTGTGCGTGGCGGGCGGGCGGGCGTACCTGATCGCGGCGTGGGTGTAGGTTTTGCTGCAAGGGACGATCGACAGCCGGCAAGAGCGGCTGTGCCACCGGCTATTTGAGTGCTTCGAGCAGGTGCGCGCGATCGTCGGGAGACATACCCGGGTTTTTTTTAATGTCCGCGCGCGTGGTTAATTTTCTTCGATATCTTGCGAAATATTCGGTAATATCGCCGCCGTATTGGAAACTGTACATGATATCGGCGAAATTGCGGGTGTGTGGCAAGCCCAGCGCGTGGCCGGATTCGTGCAGGCAGGTCAAATACACGATGGTGTCGCGCAGCAGCTGGTCGGGGTTGTGCGGATCTTCGATGCGGATGTTGACCTGGGCTCCGGGCCGTCCCTTCACTCGGATCGGAACCGTCTCGCCGTACAGGCCTTCGGTGGGCAGCGCCCAGACGACGCGCAGGAGCGCGTTATCGTGATCGGTCTCGAGCATGCGGATCTGGCCGCGCGAGGCGTCCTGCCAGGCTTCGAGGGCCCAGCGCGCCAGATCGACATCGCCCGCGGCGCAGCCGGTTTCGGGACGCGTGCACGGCTCGATCCAATACCGCAGATCGGCGGCGCGCGCGCTCAATAACAGGCTAACGCTTAGAAGAAATCTTTTCATCGAGCAGCGCCTGCACCATGGATTCGAGCTCGGCCACGCGGCGCGACAGGTCGTCGATGGCCTGGCCTTCGGGGTCGGGAAGTTTTCCGTGCTCGAGCGGCTCCGTTTCGGTGTCGCCTTCGCCGACCACGCGGCCAGGGACGCCGACCACGGTGGAATGATCGGGAACCGGGCGGACCACCACCGATCCCGCGCCGATTTTGACGTAATCGCCGATACGGATATTGCCGAGAATTTTCGCGCCGGTGCCGATCACCACCCCGTTTCCGATGGTGGGATGGCGCTTGCCGGCTTCCTTGCCCGTTCCGCCCAGGGTGACGCCCTGGTACATCAGAACGTCGTCGCCGATTTCGGAGGTTTCGCCAATCACCACGCCCATTCCATGATCGATGAAGAAGCGGCGGCCGATGCGCGCGCCGGGATGGATTTCGATGCCGGTAACTGCGCGCGAAAATTGCGAGACGACGCGCGCGAGCGTGAACCATCCGCCGGTGTACAGCCGGTGCGCGGCGCGATGCAGCAGCACGGCGTGGAACCCGGGGTAGCACAGAAAAATTTCGAGCGTGCTGCGCGCGGCCGGGTCGCGGCGGAAGACGGTATCAATCTGCTCTCGAATGGCGCCGAACACGTCGATGGTTAGATGTATTATCGCCTGAAAGGTCGCGCGGCTTTTTTGTGGAGCTATGATGATGGAGTGCGAATCACCCTGATCTTTCTCGCGCTGGCGCTCGCCGGATGTTCGTCCACGCCGGATACGAAGCAGTCGAAAAACAAGCTGCCGGAAGCTCCGCTGGGCGCGGACATGGCGACCAACAAACATCCGCTCTCGAAATTCATCGAAGTGGCAGGAATCCGCATGTCGGAGGCCGGCAAGGGCAAGCTGAAGGTGACCATGGCGGTGATCAATCACTCCGACGCGGACATCAGCGACCTGGCGTTGAAGGTGAAATTGACCACCACGGCGGCCAAGCCGGGCGATCCGCCCATCGCGACGTTCGACCTGACGGTGCCGAAGCTGGGCGCCAATGAAATGAAGGACGCGAGCGCGACGGTTCCCACGGAAATGCGCTTGTATGAGCTGCCGGACTGGCAGTTTTTGCGCGCGCAGTTCGAAATCACGGGGCCGGCGCTGGAGCAGTGATGGTTTGGCCGCGAATGAACGCGGAGGAACGCGAATGTTCTTCCCGCGGGTGTTATTCTGTCTGCTTCTATGGACATCGTCACCGGGCACATCGGATGGATCGAAATCGTCTGCGGACCCATGTTTTCGGGGAAAAGCGAGGAGCTCATCCGGCGGCTGCGGCGCGCCAAGATTGCGCGCAAGCGCGTGCAGGTTTTTAAGCCCACGCTCGATGACCGGTATGCGCTCGATGAGATCGTCTCGCACGGCGATCAGCGCATGAAATCGGAAGTGGTCGATAACGCGCCGGACATCCTCAAAAAACTCGACTGGCGGACTCAGGTGGTGGGCATCGACGAGTCGAATTTCTTCGGGCCTGAGCTGGTGGAGATCGCGAGCCAGCTTGCGGATACGGGCAAACAGGTGATCCTTGCGGGGCTCGACACGGATTATCTCGGCCGGCCGTTCCCGCCCATGCCGGAACTGCTGTGCCTGGCCGAATCGATCACCAAGACGCTCGCGATCTGCATGCGCTGCGGCAATCCGGCCAAGCACACGCAGAGGTTGGTCGAGTCGAACGACCTGATCGTGGTGGGTGCGGCGGGGATGTATGAGGCGCGGTGCCGGAGGTGTTTCGAGCCGGGGGTGCCGAAGCAGGAAGTGCTCGATTTCGCGCGGCAGGTGTCACCCGAAACGTAGCCTGTTTCGTCAAATTCGATGCAACCTGTTGAGCCGCTTCATACATCTTTAAATACAAGAATGGCGGAACCCCGCTTGACATTCCATTGAGAATGCTAGAATAAACCATCAGAGGACCCCCTATCATGTTGTTCCCGCAGGAGAAACGAACAGTAACCGAAACGCCGGCGCCGGCCCCGGCCCCGCAGCCCCAGGCCCCACAGGCTTATGCCGCTCAACCGCAGCCGGCCGCTGCCCCGGCTCCGCAACCGATCTACGTGCAGGCGCAGGCGCCCAGCTCGGGATGGAAGACTCCGATTCTGTTCGGCGCGGTCATAGCGCTGGTCGGGGCATGCGTCTATCTCTATTACCAGATCAGCCAGATGCGGTCGGATATGGCGGATTTGCACGACTCGTTGTCGGCGCAGATCGCCAAGCTGAGCGAAAGCTCGGAGGTTTCAACGCAAGCCAGCCGCCACAACATCGAGAATCTGGAAAAGGAGCTGACCAGAGCTCGGGCGCAGGCGGCGCAGTTGAGCGGCGAGGCCAAGAGCGCGGCTTCGGCGCATGCGGATGAGCTGGCGGCGAAGCTCGAAAAGGCGCAGGACGAGCAGGGCAAACAGATCGCGAGCGTGGGCACGGAAGTGACCAACGTGCGGGCCGAGGCGAGCAACAAGATCAGCGCGGTTTCCTCGGACGTGCAGACGGTGAAGACGGATCAGGCCAAGACGCGGTCGGATCTTGAACAAACCATCGCGGATTTGAAGAGCGCGCGAGGCGACCTGGGCATGCAGAGCGGGCTGATCGCGACCAACGGGAAACAGCTTGCGGCGCTGAAGGCGCTGGGCGAGCGCAACTACTACGACTTCAAGATCGCCAAGGTGAAGAAGGAAAAGCCGCAAAAAGTGGGCGATCTGCAAATTCTGCTGGTGAAGGCGGATCCCAAGCACAACCTGTACACGATTGAAGTGACGGCCGACGACAAAAAAGTCGTGAAGAAAGACCGCAGCATCAATGAGCCGGTGCAGTTCATGCTGTCGCGCGCCACGCAGCCGTATGAGCTGGTGGTGAACGATATCAAGAAAGACATGATCGTGGGGTACGTGTCCTCGCCCAAGGTGCAGCAATCGCGCGCGCAGGCGAATCCGTAGGAGGGACGGCGGCGCTGAAGGGCCGCGCGGATTAAAATCCGCCGTCCGTTAGCAGATGACTTCGACGCCCAGATAGGGGCGCAGCGCTTCGGGAACTACTACGCTGCCGTCGGCCTGCTGATAATTCTCGACAATCGCGACCCAGGTTCGGCCGACGGCGAGGCCGCTGCCGTTGAGCGTGTGGACGAATTCGGTCTTTTTGCCGGAGCGGCCGCGAATCGAGGCGCGGCGCGCCTGGTAGGCTTCGAAATTGGAGCACGACGAGATTTCTTTATACGCGTTCTGGCCCGGCAGCCACACCTCGAGGTCGTAGGTTTTGGCGGAAGACGCGCTCATGTCGCCGGTGCACAGGACCACGGTCCGGTAGGGCAGCCCCAGGCGCACCAAAATATCCTCGGCATCGCGCGTGAGCTTTTCGAGCTCGTCGTAAGACGATTCCGGTTTTGAAAATTTCACCAGCTCGACCTTCTGAAACTGGTGCTGGCGGATGATGCCGCGCACGTCGCGGCCGTAGGAGCCGGCTTCACTGCGGAAACATGGCGTGTAGGCGCACAGGCTGACCGGCAGCGCGTCCATGTCGAGCGTTTCTTCGCGATAGAGGTTGGTGACGGGGACTTCCGCGGTCGGAATCAGGTAGTAATCCGTCCCTTCGATCTTGAAAAGATCGGCTCCGAACTTGGGCAACTGGCCGGTGCCGTAGAGGCTCGCCGAGTTGACCATGAAGGGCGGCAGGACTTCCTTATATCCATGCTGTTTGGTGTGGACGTCGAGCATGAAGTTGATGAGAGCGCGCTCGAGTTTCGCGCCCAGGTCCCAATACACGACGAAGCGCGCGCCGGTGATTTTGGCGGCACGCTCGAAATCGAGGATGCCGAGCGCGGGACCCAGGTCCCAGTGGGCTTTGGGTTCAAAGGAGAAGGGCGGAGGATTTCCCCAGCGGCGGACTTCGACGTTGTCTTCGGGGCCGCGGCCGGTGGGGACGGATTCGTGGGGAAGATTGGGGACGCCGGCCATCAACTGGCGGAAGGCTTCATCGAGCTCGGATGCGTTTTGATCGAGGGCGGCGATTTTTTCGCCGATGTGGCGCACTTCGGCTTGTTTTTCGGCGGTGTCGGCGCCGGCTTTCCGAAGTTTGGCGATCTCCTGCGATTCGGCGTTGCGGCGGGCTTTGAGCTGCTCGGATTCGGTGAGCGCGGCGCGGCGGTCGGCGTCGAGTTTGCGAAAAGCTTCGACGTCGAGGAGGAAGGGGCGGTCGGCGAGGCGTTGCGCGATCGCGTCGAGATTGTTTCGAAAAAAAGAGAGATCGTACATTTTTTTAGACCGCTCCCTATGGTCGCGGCTCGGTGTCGCGAGTCTGCCGATGGCGAGCCGCGACCATAGGGAGCGGTTTTACCGGATCAGCCTACCGCTGTTCGATCGGAACCCACGGCTGGCCCACCGGGAGGCCGGTATATTCGGCGCGCGGGCGGATCAGGCGGTTGTTGTGATATTGCTCGAGCACGTGCGCGGTCCAGCCCGACATGCGGCTGACGGCGAAGATCGGCGTGAACAGGTCGATCGGAATGCCGAGGGAATAATACGTCGATGCCGAGTAGAAATCGACGTTGGCGTTGAGCTTCTTGGTCTCCTTTATATACTGCTCGATCTCCCGGGAGGTCTCGTACAGATTGACGTGGCCGGTGCGCTTGCCGATTTCCTGCGACAGCTCCTTCAAATGCGTGGCGCGGGGATCGGTGGTGTGATAGACGCGATGGCCGAAGCCCGGGACCTTCTGTTTATTGGCGAGCATGTACTTGACGTGCTCGATGGCCTTGTCGGCGCTGCCCGCGTCGAGCAGCATTTTGATCACTTCTTCATTGGCGCCGCCGTGCAGCGGACCTTTGAGCGCGCCAATGCCGCCGGTGACCGCGGAATAAATATCGGAGAGCGTGGCGGCGATCACGCGGGCGGCGAAGGTGGAGGCGTTGAGCTCGTGATCGGCGTGCAGGATCAGGGCGACGTCGAAAGCGCGCTCCATCACCTCATCGGGGTGGTTGCCGGTGAGGGTGTAGAGAAAATTCGCGGCGAAACCGAGCTTGGGATCGCCCTCGACGACGGGTTTTGCGTTGCGCAGCCGGTCGAACCCGGTGACGATGGTCGCGGTCCGGGCCATCAGCTTGGCGGCTTTCTCCTGGTTGGCCGCGGGCGACATGTCTTTGGCCTGGGGATCGTACAGCGACAGCATGGAAACGGCGGTGCGCAGCACGTCCATGGGCGCGGATTTACCGGAGCGCTGCAAAAAATCGGCGACGTCGGCGGGGATGGGCCGGTGTTGGACCAGCGCGGCTTTCAGCTGATCGAGCTCGATTTGGTTGGGCAGGCGCCCGTTCCAGAGGAGATAGATGACTTCTTCAAAGGTCGCCTTTTCGGCCAGCGTGTGGATGTTATAGCCCTGGTAACTTAAGATTCCGGCATCGCCATCGATGTAGCAGATTCTGGATTCAGCGGCGATGATACCTTCAAGACCCGCACCTGTGACTGCCATGAGTCGTTTCCTGTTCTCAAGAGTTGTGATTTTCCGGATTTTCGCGGAAACACAATTTTATCAGCTTGAAAGGCGGGTTGGTGCGCGGATGGGCGCTGAGTAGCGTTCCAGATCCGCGTTTACATCCGTCCGCTTGCTGCTGGTGTGACAACCAAGCCGTCGCCCGCGGCATCGCTGCCGCGGCCCGCGCAGGCCCGCGAGCCGCGCCACTCATGGCGCGGGTTTAGCGCACGGCTCGCAAGGGCAATCCGGAATCCCAGCCTTTTCCGAAAGAAAATAGCACCCCCTCGATTACCCCTTTGCCCGCCAGACTGCGCACATCCGGGTGACAGGCAGTCAAATTCACCTCAGGAGAAACCAAATGAACAGATTAGGATTCGCGTTATTTATCGCCGCGGGCGCATGCTTTGCGGCTGACCAGGCCGTTCCGCAGATGCAGAAGGCGACCGGGGCCGTCAAAGTCGATGCCGGATTGGTCGGATCGAAAG
>JASHWA010000450.1 GCA_030044325.1 Bryobacteraceae bacterium | reverse complement strand
CGCCGGTGGCGGATTCCGACACGCCGCCCGCCCGCGCGGAGGCGCGCACTCCGAACACCGGCGCTGCGACACCCGATGAGGTGATCGCGAAATACATCGCGGCCGTCGGCGGAGAAGACGCGATCAGGAAAATCACCTCGCGCCAGATGACCGGAAAAATCACGGTGATGGGCCAGTCGTCTCCGATCGAGCTGTGGACCAAGGCGCCCAACAAGCGCATCTCGATCAGCGAGAGCCCGATGGGCCACAGCATCACGGCGTTCGATGGAACGTCGGGATGGCTGGGGTCGGCCCGAGGCGCGCGCGACATGTCGGCGGCGGACACCGAAGCCGCGGCGCTCGATGCCGAATTCTATCTGCCGCTGCGCATCAAGGAAATTTTTCCGCAGATTCGCCGCGGACGGCCGGAGGAGATCGAGGGCGCGCCATGCAACGTGCTCAACGCGTCAAAGGGTCAGGGCCACGCTCCGGTGCGGTTCTATTTCGACGAGAAATCCGGCTTGCTGGTGCGCATGGTCCGCTTCGCCATGACGCCCATCGGCAGCAATCCGACGCAGATCGACTACGCCGATTACCGCGACGCGGAGGGGGTGAAGATTCCGTTCCGCTGGACGCTGGCGCGGCCGGGAAATCGGTTCACGATTCAGATCGAACAGGTGAAATCGAACCTTCCGATTGAAGACAGCAAGTTCGCCAAGCCGCCAAGTCAGTAAGGAGCCAAAGAAAAACCGGGCGACATCTGCCGCCCGGCCCAAACTGCCACCCTAAACTTTCCGCAAGGAGAGGCGCCGCCGCTCGCGAGCGCCGAAGGCCGTCCTCCGACCCGGCCTCCAGCTAGATCGAGAATGCCATAAACGCACTTCAAATCCAATAGCTCCGGCGTGCATTTTCGAAGGATTCCGTACTATTCCCCGGCATATGCTCATAGAAGCGCATTGTCTTATGCGATGATGAGCCCAAATCGGACAAGAATAATCTGATGGAGGGCAATCGCCGATGGCGGAACGAATGCACTTAGCTCCGCCGAGATGGCAGCTACGCCGCAGATCGCTCCCGTTTCGGCACCGAACGTCGCCGCGCCGGGATCTTCGAGCCAGCGCGGCATCGCGCCGAAAACGCACGGCAAAATCGCGCATCCGCAGACCAAAGCGGCGCCCCGATTCGGGAACCTGGGCGAACTGAGCGTTCCGCTCGCGGTCCTGGGGATCGTCATGGCGATGATCGCGCCGATGCCGTCGTTCCTGCTCGACATTCTGATCAGCGCCAATATCACGCTGTCGGTGATCGTCCTGATGGTCTCGATGTACATTTCGCGGCCGGTCGAATTCAGCGTTTTTCCTACTTCGCTTCTGCTGCTGACGCTGTTCCGCCTGGCGCTCAACATCTCTTCTTCGCGGCTGATTCTGATTCACGGCAACACCGGAACGCGCGCGGCCGGACAGGTGATCGAAGCGTTCGGAAATTTCGTGGTGGGCGGCAACTACATCATCGGAGTGGTGATTTTCCTGGTGTTGATCGCCATCCAGTACGTGGTGATCAACCACGGCGCGGTGCGCATTTCCGAAGTGACCGCGCGTTTCACTCTGGACGCGCTGCCCGGAAAACAGATGTCGATCGACTCGGACCTCAACGCCGGATTGATCGATGAAACCGAAGCGCGCACGCGGCGAAAAAATCTCGCGGCCGAAGCCGAATTTTACGGCGCCATGGATGGCGCATCGCGATTCACGCAGCGCGACGCCGTCGCGAGCATTTTGATCACCGCGATCAACATCATCGCCGGCTTTCTCATTGGCGTTTTCCAAAATGGGATGGAGTTGAAACGCGCGCTCGCGACCTACACGGTGCTGACCATAGGCGACGGACTCGTCACGGTGATTCCTTCGCTAATGGTTTCCATTTCGGGCGGCTTGATCATCACGCGTACCAGTTCGGATGGGAAGGTCGGGTCGGACGTTCGAAAACAGGTGTTCAGCAATCCTCAGCCGCTGATGCTTTCCGGCGCGATCTTAATCGTGATGGCCGCGTTTCCGGGATTGCCCACCATTCCTTTCTTACTCCTCGGCAGCGGCGTGGGATATTTCGGATGGAAATTGCGCCAAAAAGTCGCGGCGACCAAGCCAGCGGACTCGGCCGCGCCCGCACCCGCCAAAGACAATCTCGAAGCGCTGCTCAAAGTGGAACCGCTTGCGATCGAGGTCGGATTGGGACTGGTAAAACTCGTCGAAGGCGCGCAAAACTCGCCGCTGCTGCGGCGCATCGCGGCGATTCGCAAGCAGATGGCCTCCGATCTCGGCTACATGGTCCCGGCGGTGCGCGTCACCGACAATCTCCAGCTTAAAGCCAACGAGTACGTGGTGCTGCTCAAAGGCGCGGAAATCGGGCGTTTCGAGCTGCCCGCCAATCGCGAGCTGGCGATTCACGCGGGGTCATCGGCGACCGCCGCGGCGCTGGAAGGAATCAAGACGCGCGAGCCGGCTTTCGGAATACCGGCGGTGTGGATTCCATCGGACGCCGGCGAGAACGCGCGATCGAAGGGTTATACCGTGGTCGACAGCGTGAGCGTGCTCGGCACGCATCTTTCCGAATTGATACGGCGTCACGCTTATGAACTCTTATCCCGCCAGGACACCAAGAATATTCTGGATCGCGTGGCGGAAGACAATCCCAAAGTGATCGAAGATTTGGTGCCGAAATTGCTCCCCATGGCGATCGTGCAGAAGGTTTTCCAGAACTTGTTGCGGGAACGAGTTTCGATTCGGGATTCGGTCACCATTCTGGAAGCGCTCGGAGAAGCGGCGGCGATGACCAAGAATCCGATTCTGCTCACCGAATATGTGCGCCAGGCGATCCGGCGCATGGTGATCAAGCCGTATCTGAATCCGACAGGCGATCTCGCGGCGTTTTTCCTCGATCCGCAGATCGAGCGCGCGATCGAAGCGGCGATCGAGTACAACGAAAACAACAGCCATATCAATCTCCCTCCCCAGCGGATCCGTGAAATTCTGGACCGCGTTTCGCGCGCCGTGGGGTCGGCGGACGCGGCGATGGCCGTGGTCGCCAGCTCCTCGGCGCGCTATTTTCTGCGGCAGATGATCGAAGGATCGCTGCCGAATCTGGCTATTCTTTCGCATAACGAAATTCCGGGCGGCGTCAAAGTCGTGTCGGCGGGTCTGATTCAATGAAGCTCAAGAGCTATTTTTCAGGAACGGTGGAAGCGGCGGTCGACCTGGCGCGCAGGGAGCTGGGCGAGGACGCGCTTCTGGTCAACGCACGTCCGGCGACGCCGGAAACCAGGCATCTGGGGGCGTACGAAGTGGTGTTCAGCGCGCCTGAAGGAGCGGCAAGCGTTGCGGCTCAGTCTGCGCCGGACCGTCTTTCGCAGGACGTGGCGGACATGCGCCGCGAAATCGAGCGCCTGGCGAAGTGCCTGGGGGGCGCGCGCATGTTCGCGCGGCCGTCCGACCCGTCGCAGCCCGAAATTTATTCGCGCCTGATCGCGAACGAGCTGGATGCGCTGCTGGCGCAATCGGTGGTGCAGGGCGCCGGGATCGACAGCCTGTTTGAGGTCGATCCGACGCTCGGGCGCAAGGGCGC
>JASHWA010000449.1 GCA_030044325.1 Bryobacteraceae bacterium | reverse complement strand
GATGGTTTGGACGTCGCGATCCTTACCGGCGCGGAGGGGAATTTTTGCGCGGGCGCCGATTTGAAAGCGCTGGCCGGGGGCGAGGGTAACCGCATGGATCCGGAGGGCGACGGCCCGATGGGACCGACGCGGATGCTCTTATCGAAACCGGTGATCGCCGCGGTGGAAGGTTACGCGGTGGCCGGAGGGCTGGAGCTCGCGCTGTGGTGCGATCTGCGCGTCGCTGCGTCGAATGCGATTTTCGGCGTTTTCTGCCGCCGCTTCGGCGTACCGCTGGTGGATGGGGGGACGATTCGTCTGGCACGATTGATCGGCCAGAGCCGCGCGCTCGACCTGATCCTCACGGGGCGCGCGGTTTGGGCGGAAGAAGCGCTGGCGATGGGGCTGGCGAATCGCATCGCGGAATCCGGGCACGCGCTCGAATCCGCGATCGAGCTGGCGCGCGTCATCGCGTCGCATCCGCAGCGTTGCATGCGCTCGGACCGGCTCTCGGTTTACGAGCAGTGGGCGCTCGCTCTGCCGGGCGCGCTCGCAAACGAATTCCGGCGGGGAGCGGAGGTGGTCGCGAGCGGGGAAACGAGGTTGGGAGCTTCGCGATTCGCACAGGGCGCCGGGCGGCACGGGGCTGGCACTGGAAATGCTTCCTGATGCTGAGTGAGATTGGGCGCGACCGTCCTTGCAGCGGCGTACGACCGGCTGTACACGGAAAACAATCACCGAAGACTGGAGCGGGTGGTCGTCGCGCTGAGCGTGCTGGGTTTTTTGACGCATCTGCTGCTGGTTTTTCTCGCGCGGCGGTGGAGTGACGCGCCGCCGTGGATTACGGCCGCGGGCCACAATTATCTTTCGGCGATCGCCACGCCGTTTAACTTTGTTCTTTTTTACGAAGTCCTGATTTTAATCGCGGCCATCCCGCAATCCACCACGCAATCGATTGCGACGCAGTTCGAGATCGTGTCGCTGATCTTCGTGCGCGGATTTTTTCAGGACATCGCGGGAATCGATCTCGACGAGCTTCGCAAACCGTCCACGGACCTGTTCCCGGCCCTGCTCGACGTGGCCGCGGGAATCACCATGTTTCTGCTGGTGTCGATTTTTCGACACGCGACGCGCAGGCGCGAGGCCGCCGCGCCGGGCGAGTTGCCGCCGGCTCTCAGGAGATTTATCGACCGAAAGAAGATGGTTTCCTTCGCGATCACGATTTTGTTTTTCGGACTCGCCGCGCACAGCATCTGGGAGTTCGCCGCGGACCTGGAGCACGGCCCGGGCGCGGCTTTCCATACCCAGTCCGGTTTTTACGCGGACGTGTTTATGGCGATGATCTTCACGGATGTGCTGATTCTGCTGCTCTCGCTGCTGGTATCCGATCACTACGAGCTGGTGTTCCGCAACGCCGCGTTCGTGATTTCGACCATCCTGATCCGCTCCGCGCTCACCGCGGGCCATCCCTACGGAGCCGCGGTCGGCGTCGCCGGAATGATCTTCGGAATCCTCACCGTGCTGATCTACAACTACAATCTGCGGGTGATTGCGCGAAAATAAATCTGTGTTGGCCGGCGTTTGCGAAAAAAGGGGACAGACCGCTGTGCTCGCGATCGCGTTTGTTTGCGCGGCCGCGATGGCCTTGGCGCAACCGGCCCGCTGGAGCGAAGATCGCGCCAATCAATGGTACGCGCAGCAGCCCTGGCTGGTGGGCGCCGATTTCATCCCTTCGACGGCAATCAATCAACTGGAAATGTGGCAGGCTGATACGTTCGATCCCGAAACCATCGATCGAGAGCTGGGATGGGCGGAAAATATCGGCATGAACACGATGCGCGTGTTCCTGCACGATCTTCTCTGGAAACAGGACCCGGACGGATTTAAAGACCGGATCGATCAGTTTCTGGCGATCGCCGAACGGCATCGCATACGCGTTCTTTTGGTTCTGTTCGATTCCTGTTGGGACCCGAATCCCAGGCTCGGCAAACAGCGCGAGCCACGCAAGGGCGTGCACAATTCGGGTTGGGTGCAGAGCCCGGGGCGCGCGGCGCTGGTCGATCCGGCCGAATATCCGCGCCTCAAGGAGTATGTTCAAGGGGTGATCGGGGCGTTCGCGAACGACCGGCGGGTACTCGCCTGGGATTTGTGGAATGAGCCGGACAACGAAAACCGGCCGGCATACATCAAGATCGAGCCGCAGCGCAAAACGCGCGCGGTGCTGCACCTGCTACCGGAAGTTTTCGAATGGGCGCGCGAGGTGAATCCGTCGCAGCCGCTCACCAGCGGCGTGTGGAAAGGGTCGTTCACGCGGAAGCTTTCGGGGATGGAGAAAATTCAACTGGACTCCTCCGATATCATTTCCTTCCACAACTACAACGCGCCGGCCAGCTTTAAAGCCCACGCGAGGGCGCTTGAGGCGTATCGTCGCCCGATTTTGTGCACCGAATACATGGCGCGCGATCTCGATTCGAGGTTCGAAAACATTCTGCCGGTGGCCAAACGGACGCACATTGCGGCGTACAACTGGGGACTGGTGCAGGGAAAGACGCAGACGTGGCTGCCGTGGGATTCCTGGAAACATCCGTACGCCGATCATGACCCTGCGGTGTGGCACCACGACATTTTTTATAAGGACGGCCGGCCGTATCGCCAGGCGGAAGCGGATTTCATCCGCAAAATCACCGGCGGCGCCGAATCCGCCGCGCCATGATCGCGCGCCGGCGCCTGCACATCCGCGGAACGGTGCAGGGCGTGGGATTTCGCCCGTTCGTGTACCGGCTGGCGACCGAGCTGGAACTCACGGGCCACGTGCTCAATATCTCCGGCGGCGTGATTGCGGAGATTGAAGGACGCGAATCGGCGCTGGATTCGTTTGTGGAGCGCCTGCGCAGCGAAGCGCCGCCGCTTTCGGCAATCGAGCAGGTGGAAATCGAAAATCGCGCGCCGCTGGGGGATGCGGCATTCCTGATTCATCACAGCGTCGCGGAGGCTGAACGATTCGCCATGGTTCCTCCCGATGTCGGCACGTGCGACGCCTGCCGCGCCGATTTCACCGACCCGTCGAACCGCCGGTATCTCTATCCGTTCACCAACTGCACCAATTGCGGCCCGCGCTACTCGATCATTCAGGACATTCCTTACGATCGTCCGAAAACGACGATGAAGGTTTTTCCCATGTGTCCGGATTGCGCGCGGGAATACGAGGAGCCGCGCGACCGGCGCTTTCACGCGCAGCCCAACGCGTGCCCGGTGTGCGGGCCGCAGTTGAGCGAACCGATCGGGGAGGTTCGCAGGCGCCTGCACGCGGGAGAGATTCTCGCGATCAAAGGGCTGGGCGGATTTCATCTGGCGTGCGACGCGGAAAACGACACGGCGGTCCGGAGGCTGCGGGAGCGCAAGCGGCGCAGCGATAAAGCCTTCGCGCTGATGGCGCGCGATCTCGAAGCGGCGGCGAAAATTGCGGTTGTCAGTGACGCGGATTGCCGCGCACTGCAATCGCCGCGGCGTCCGATCGTGCTGATGCCGCGCCGCACGGGCACGCCTATTTCGGCCGCGGTCGCGCCGGGCAATAAGACCATCGGCGTGATGCTTCCGTACACGCCGCTGCATTATTTATTGTTCGGCGATTCACGCGAGAGCGAGCCGGAGTTCGCCGCGCTGGTGATGACCAGCGGCAATCTCGCCGAAGAGCCCATCGTCAGCCGCAATGAAGACACGCCGCGGCTGGATCCGCTCGCCGATCATTTTGTGGTGCACAATCGCGACATCCAGACGCGCGTGGACGATTCGGTTCTGCGGACTTTTGAAGGGAAAGAGCGCCTGATCCGCCGATCGCGCGGCTACGCGCCGCGGCCGATAGAGCTGGGCCGCGACATTCACGAGCTGCTCGCCGTGGGCGGCGAATTGAAAAACACGTTTTGTCTGACCAAGGGAACTTACGCGATCCTGAGCCAGCACATCGGCGATCTCGAAAACCTGGAGACGCTCAAATTTTTCGAAGAGACGCTCGATCACATGAAGCGTTTTTTTCGAGTGAACCCGCGCGCGGTCGCCTACGATCTGCATCCCGGCTATCTGAGCACGCGTTTCGCGCTCGAAATGCCGGAGATCGAAAAAATCGGGGTGCAGCATCACCACGCGCACATCGCGAGCTGCATGGCGGAAAATCGCGTTTCGGAAAAAGTGATGGGGGTCGCCTTCGACGGCACCGGCTATGGAACCGACGGCAAAATCTGGGGCGGCGAATTTCTGGTCTGCGACTACGGCGGCTTCGAGCGCAGGGCGCATTTCAAGTACGTACCGCTGGCGGGCGGCGATCAGGCGATCCGGCATCCCTGGCGCGTCGCGCTCGGCTACTTGCATGAAGCTTTCGGCCGCGAGATTCCCGATCTTTTTCCGAAGATTCCGGAAGCGACGCTGCGCGTGGTGCGCTCGGCCATCGAAAAGCGCATCAACACAGTGGATACGTCGTCCTGCGGCCGTTTATTCGACGCGGTGAGCGCGATCGCGGGCGTGCGGCTCGATGTCAATTATGAAGGCCAGGCCGCGATCGAGCTCGAAATGCGGTGCGCGGACGGGATTGAAGATCGATATCCGTTCGACATCGACGGAGCCGAAATCGACACGCGGCCACTGATTCGCGCGGTGGTGAGCGAGGTTCTCGCGGGGACCGCAGTGCCACTCATCGCGGCGAAATTTCATAACACGGTCGCCGCGATTGTGGTCGAGACGTGCCGGCGCATCGCGGCGCGCGAGCGAATCCATCGTGTGGCACTGAGCGGCGGAACGTTTCAGAACATGCGCCTGGTCGAACGCTCGGTCAACGGTCTGCGCGCGGCCGGGTTGGAGGTGCTGCTGCATTCCTCGGTTCCCGCCAAC
>JASHWA010000448.1 GCA_030044325.1 Bryobacteraceae bacterium | reverse complement strand
GTTTCTCAATCAGTCCGGGAAAGTCGCCGACGCCGTCGTTGTTTCCGTCGGCAAAGGCGCGAACGTGGAGCTCATAGATAACCGCGTCTTTGTACCACAGAGGTTCGGTGGCGCTGCCAGGGCGTTTCACTTATGCGCTCCGCGGATGAAGGCGCAGGATATGCGCAGGCCGAATCGCCGGAGTCAGCTCAAAATAGTTTCGCGACCCCTGCCAAATGTAGAGCTCGCCGGAAAGCAGGTCCAAAGCGTCGAAGGATTGGTCCGGGTTCAGGCTTAGTGAGGACAAATCGAGATTCACGAAACCCGATTGTTTGTGAAGAGGGTCTAAGTTTACAAGCACGAGAATAGTATCGGTGCGATCCGGCGACGTTTTCGAGTAACAGATGACTTCCGGGTTATCGGTATCGTGAAAGTGAAGACCGCGGTCGCTTTGAAGCGCGGGGTTTTCGCGGCGGATGGTATTGACGCGAGCGATCAGATCACGAAGGCTCGACGGAGAATCGATATTCCAGTGTTTGAGCTCATATTTTTCGGAGTTCAGATACTCTTCGCTCCCCGGCTTGAATGGCGTGGCTTCGCCGAGCTCGAAGGCGGGGCCATAGATGCCGTAACTCGCGCCGAGGGTCGCGGCGAGGATCAAACGGATCATGAATGCGGGGCGTCCGCCGGCTTGCAGGAAAGCGGTGAGAATATCGGGAGTGTTGGGCCAGAGATTCGGGCGAAAATATTGGGAGACCGGTTGGGTTGTGAGCTCGCGGAAGTAATCGGTTAATTCTCTTTTCGTGTTTCTCCATGCGAAATAGGTATAGGACTGCGAAAAGCCCAGCTTGGCGAGCCGATACATTACGCGCGGGCGGGTGAAGGCTTCGGATAGAAACAAGACCTTGGGATGGTCGCGTTTGATTTCGCCGATCAGCCACTCCCAAAACGAGAAGGACTTGGTATGAGGGTTGTCGACACGGAAAATATGGACGCCTTCGGCGATCCAGAATTCAACGATGCTTTTCAGCTCGTCCCAGAGATCGGGCCAATGTTCGGTTTCGAAATCGAAAGGATAAATATCCTGATATTTTTTCGGCGGATTTTCGGCATATTGGATGGTTCCGTCCGGACGGGCGCGAAACCACTCGGGGTGGTGATGGACGTAGGGGTGGTCCGCGGAACACTGGTAGGCAAGATCCAGGGCGATTTCAATGCCGAAATCTTTGGCCTTCGCCATCAGTCGGCGAAAGTCGGTTAGGGTCCCCAGTTCGGGATGGATCGACTTGTGGCCGCCTTCGAGCGAGCCGATCGCCCACGGGCTGCCCACGTCGCCAGGCTGAGGTGTGGTTGAGTTGTTCTTTCCCTTGCGAAATTTCACGCCGATCGGATGAATGGGCGGAAAATACAGAACATCGAAGCCCATCGAGGCTACATAAGGCAGCCAAGACTCGCAGTCCTGTAACGTTCCAGCGGAGCGTGGGAACATTTCGTACCAAGTGGAATACGCGGCCTTTTCGCGATCGACCGCGACCGTGAGTTCGGGATCCGCGCGGGTGGAGAACTCCAGATCGGGATAGCGGCGGGCGAGATCGAATAGATCTTCACGCAGGGCGATGGCTTTGCGTATTTCAAGATCGCGCTCATCGCGCAAACGACGAGCCCAGCTCCACAAGTGCGCCGCATCGAGAGCAGCGGCCCGACGCGCGGTTTGTTCCACGAAGTCCGCGCCGATGAGGAGATCGACCGAGATATCCTGGCGGGCGGTGATGCGTGTAATCAAGTCGGCGCGCCAGGTCTCGAGGTGATCGATCCAGCCCTCGACGGTGTAGCGATAAACTCCCATGCTCGACACTTGGAATTCGGCGCGCCAGCGATCGTTTCCGAGCGCGGTCATGGGAACGCGAGTCCAGTCGCGATCGTGCTCGAAGCGGTGGAGAAGATGGCAGGCAACGTGGTCGTGTCCGTCGGTAAAGACGTCGGCTTCGACCACGACGGACTCACCAATCACGCGCTTAACGGCGAAACGGCCGCAATCGACTTGAGGCTGGACGTCCTCGATGGCGACTCGCTTGCAAGCGACGACGTTCAGACGAGTTTCTGCACCGGCGCGGAGGTCTTCAACTGCACGCATGGCTCCGATTGAGAGATGCAAATCGGGTGCCAGCGTAAGTGGTTCAGAATGAGTAAAGGCCGAAGGCGGGAGAGAAGCGGTTACGGAGTAAGAGTGTCGCGTGGCGCAAATAATTCCACTGGGCTTTGGACGATCAGGAGCGAGTCGGGAGCCATGACGAATTCACCTGATGGCACGGGGAACTCGCTTTCCGACGAGATGAGCGGGGTCGAGCGCAACGGGACGCGGAGCTTTTGCGCCGCATCGCTTAGATTCGCGAGGACGGCGATTCGGCCCCGGCGGAGGATGATCCATTCTTGCCGCTCATCGAAGCGAACGTCCACGCGATCGAAAGAGCCGTCGGTTAGCTCGGGGAAGGTTCGGCGAAGATCGATCAAGCGTTTGTAAAAGGCGAGGATCGATTGGTGCGGCTCGCGATCCGGCTCCGTCCAGTCGAGTTTTGCGCGCCGAAAGGTCATGGGATCCTGCGGGTCGGGAATAGATTCGGGATTCCATTCAAAGGAAGCGAATTCGCGGCGGCGCCCCTCTGAAACGGCGCGCGCAAGGTCCGGGTCTTCGTGCTGAGTGAAATATGGAAAGGGCGACGAAGCCATGAACTCTTCGCCCTGAAACAGCATGGGGATGAACGGCGAGCAGAAGAGCAGAGCTACTCCGATTTTCAGGCGGCCGAGGGACATGAGTTGCGAGGCGCGCTCGCCCGCGGGACGATTGCCAATCTGGTCGTGATTTTGAAGATATCCAAGAAATCGCCAGCCATCGAGGTTGCGCGGTTTTGCCCCGTGGATCGCGCGGCGATACGCGGAAAAGCGGCCGTCGTAGACATAGGCGTTCGTCAGCGCTTTGGCCAATTGGGCAAGCGAGCCGAAATCGGCAAAGTAGCCGGAGCGTTCGCCGGTGAGGACGGAATGAAGCGCGTGGTGGAAATCGTCCGACCATTGCGCATCGATACCTAACCCTCCGGCTGGGCGCGGCGTGACGACGCGGGGATCATTGAGGTCGCTTTCGGCGATCAGGACGAGGCTGCGGCCGAGATGAGCTTCCAGTTCGTCGACCTCGCGCGAGAGCTGCGCGAGAAAGTGAATCGCGGAAGAGTCGTGAATGGCGTGGATCGCGTCGATGCGCAGGCCGTCGAAGCGGTAATCCCGCATCCACATGATTGCGTTGTCGCAGAGAAAGCGGCGGACTTCACAGCTTCCGGCGTCATCGAGATTGATCGCGGGTCCCCATGGGGTCGAATAACGTTTCATGAAGTAGGGCGCGAAGCGGTCGAGATAATTTCCAGCGGGTCCAAGGTGATTGTAGACGACGTCGAGCAGAACGGCGAGATCGCGGGTGTGGGCGGCATCGACGAAACGTTTCAGATCGTCGGGAGATCCATAGGCATGATGCGGCGCGTAGAGATCCACGCCGTCGTAACCCCAGCCCCATTTGCCTGAGAATTCCTGAACGGGCATCAACTCGACATGCGTAATGCCGAGGACCTTCAAATGATCGAGGCGTTCGATCGCGCTGAGGAAGGTGCCCTCCCGGGTGAATGCGCCCACGTGGAGCTCATAGACGACCGCCGAGGAAAGCGGGGGTGGTTGCCAGCGCTCCGTAGTCCAGCGAAAGGAGCGGTGATCGACCACGCGGGAAGGTCCATGGACGCCATGAGGCTGGAATTGCGATCTGGGATCGGGAAACGGGCCGGCATCGTCGAGAAAAAAGGCGTAATCGACGCCGGGAAAAATCGAATCATGCTCGATTTGCCACCACCCGTTTTCGGCAGGCCGCATGGGGAGCCTGTGGTGGTCGAGTTGAAGCCCGATTCTTTGCGGCTTGGGCGCCCAGACGCGGATCTCGCTCACGCGGCCGATTCCCTGGTTAACAGTGCGACGGGGAAATGGGCGAGGAGGGTCGCGATTTCCTGCTTGCCCGAGTGGACCAGATCGCCCGAGAGCTGGTTACGCCATTCGCCTTCGGGAATTTCGAGAACCGTGCCGTTCCAATCGTTGATGCTCATTTGAAGGCGCGGAGCGACGACGATCACGTCGTCGCCGCGAGCAAAGGCGATGATGTGATTGGCGCCGGAACCGCTCGCCCAAAGCGGCTGATACGTGGAGTCGGCGCCGAAAGTTTGGGGACGGGAGTTGCGGGTGCGCAGCGCCTGGCGGATGAGCCACAGCTTGGGCAACCCTTCCTCGGCGCGGATGAGAATCTGGTCGGGGCAGAGACGGTCGAGCTCACCGAGCAGGCGCGCGCGCAGTTCGTAATCAACGGCGCGGCGATTGTCGGGATCGACCAGGCTGAAATCCCACAGCTCGGTTCCCTGATAGATATCGGGGATGCCGGGCGCGGTGAGTTTCAGCAGGACGAGAGACAGCGAGTTGACGCGAGCCGGATGAATGAGCGGATTCAGGAAGGATTCGAGGGAGGCGCGAAAATCGGCATCGTCGAGGATGGAATTGATGAATTTTTCGAGCGCCTCCTCATAGGACTCGTCAGGCGAAATCCAGGAAGTGTGTTCTTTGGCTTCGCGCGCGGCTTTCTTCATATAAGCGAGCAGACGGTCTTTCGAAATTGGCCAGGCGCCGACCAAGGTCTGGTACAGGAGATATTCAGCTTTGCGATCGGGCCAGTTCCCGGTGCGATAATTTCCGTTGTCGCGCGACCATTGGCGCACGGCGGCGGCCCACTCGGAAGGAATCTCAGAAAGCAGGCTGATGCGCGCGCGCACATCTTCGCTGCGCTTGGTGTCGTGCGTGGATGTCGCGAGCAGCGTGCAAGGGTAATTTTCCTGCGTGTCCGCGCACCAGCGGTGGAAATCGTCGAGCGAGGTTCCGAAGCGGCTGGGATCGCCGCCGACTTCGTTGAGCGAAATCAGGCGCGCGTAGGTATAAAACGCCGTGTCTTCGATTCCTT
The DNA here is from genome assembly GCA_030044325.1 of Bryobacteraceae bacterium. Taxonomy (GTDB): domain Bacteria; phylum Acidobacteriota; class Terriglobia; order Bryobacterales; family Bryobacteraceae; genus Palsa-187. Next base: position 6,055 of record JASHWA010000448.1, on the reverse strand, counting down.
TGGCCATGGCTGCCGCGGTGACCTGCTGGAAGCGCATGACAAACTCGCCTTCCAAAGCGCCGCGGCACTCCAGCACAAGGACAGCATTAATAAAATCGAACAGGCGCTGTTCAAGATCGGGCCGGTTGCGGCTGGACTCCTCGATCGCCTGGGTGACATATTCGCGGTCGGACGGGTTGACCACCCCCCATTCGGCTCGAATATAGGTTCGATAAACGGAAAAACAGGCGATGATTTCGCGGATGGCTTCATGAATTTCGTGGCGCGTGTAATCGCGATGTTCGCGATGATCCTCGCAGATCTGGAGAAACAGCGCGGTGAGGCGATTGAGGTCGCTGCCGAGCACTTCGCGCAGAATCAGGTTGCGCTTTTCGCGGGCCACGGCGGAGAAATCGACGGGCTCCCCGGTAAAATCGCGGTAAAGCTCGTTGAGCGGCGCTTCGCCGCGAGGATCGACCAGGAGGCCGCCGGCGAGGTTGAGGAAATCGTAGCCGGTGCTGCCGGCGATGCGCCACGACAAGGGCAGATTTTCGCCGGGCTCAAGAATCTTTTCGGCGACGATCCAGGCCTGAGGCGCCTCGCGGCGCAGGCGGTCGAAATACTGGGCGGGATCGCGGAGGCCATCGGGGTGGTCCACGCGAACACCGTCCAGATCGCCCGAATGGAGCCACTCGAAGATGAGCGCGTGCATGTCTTCGAAAACATGCTCGTCTTCAACGCGCATTCCCACCAGCGTGTTGATATCGAAGAAGCGGCGGTAGACGAGCTCCCGTTCAGCCGTGCGCCATCGCGAAAGGCGATAGTTTTGCTGCGAAAGCAGCGTGTCGAGGCGGTCGATATCCGCATTGATTTTCGCGACCACGGCGTCGATGGCGATGGAAAGCTGGGAATGGGTATCGAGCAGGCGAACCAGCAGCTCGCGAATGACTTCCTTGTCGCGATGGCGCGCAATGCGACTGGACCAATCCGAGACGGCTGGCGCGGGAAGGCGCGAGAGCGCGTCGGCCAGGAACGCAAGCGCATCGGAAGAGCAGGTTTGCGCGGCATCCGCGAGCAATCCGGCGATGGATTCAGGAGACAGTGGAAATGCGTAATCGTGGTAGCGAACCAGGAACGCGGCGCCGCTTCGTTCGAGTTTCAACTCGCCCGCTTCGAGCACCAGACCGTAATGATCGCCGAGCAGGGGCAAGACAATCTTGTTGCGCAGGCGCTCCTCGGGCGCGTTCCATTCGATGTCGAAATAGGGCGCGTAGCGGCTGGCGGCGCCGTTTTCGAGCGTGTCCCACCACCAGGCGTTTTGCTTCCCGATCGCCATGTGATTGGGGACGATATCGAGCACCTGCCCGAGCCCGCCTTCGCGCAACGCCTGAAGGAACGCTAGGCGTCCGCGTTCACCTCCGATTTCCTGGCTGACGCGACGATAATCGACGATGTCGTAGCCGTGCGTGCTGCCGCGCGCGGCCTGAAGATATGGAGAACAGTAAGCGTGCGAGATCCCCAGGTCGCGTAGATAAGGCGCCAGCCGGGATGCCGCCTCAAAATCAAAAGATGCGTTGAGCTGTAAGCGATAAGTGGATCGAGGCGCGGTCATCGCTGTGTCGAGCCACTCATCGACAAGTTAGAGAGGGTGGGAACGCGCAGTGTTTCCGATTGTGTAACGTTTCGCGCCCGGCAGCGCCGTGTCAGTCTGACCCGGCCTAACGCACGAAGGCGGGAAAGAAGTTCAATCTTCCGGTAGAAAATCCCTGCGGGAGTGGACCTTACAGCGCGGAAGCAACAGACGCAGACCGGCGGGTCGCGTGGAACGTTGCGTGCTCGCTAATGTGGCCTATGTGGAATAAAGACCAGACCTCGATTGCCGGGCTCGACTCGGAATTGACGATAGCCGGCGGCGCCCGCATCGGGCCAACGATGTGCATCAAGGGCGACATTTACTCGACGGACGAGATTCAAGTGGATGGCGAGGTGGACGGGACGATGGAATGCGAAAACCGGCTGACCATAGGCGAGACCGGCAAAGCGCAGGCGAGCATGAAAGGTACGGAAGTGGTGATCGGCGGGACGGTGAAGGGCGATGTGGAGGCCACGCAGCGAATCGTGCTGCGCAAGGGCGCAAACCTGGTCGGTGACGTGAAGACGGCCGGGATCGTGATCGAGGATGGCGCCTATTTTCGCGGAGGGATCGACATCACGCGGCCCGCGGCCGCGTCTGCCGCCGGCGACTAGCGTTTGTGGCACGCGGGATGCAGTTGAACGCTGCGAAGCCGAATGAAATTGACGGTTCCAAGCGTCGCGTATCCATTGGCGCCGCTGAGCGCTGACACGGCTGGAGGCGCGGGGCGGATCGTTGCGGCGCTCGATCGCGGATCGACTCTGCGCGGACACCGGTCGCCGGTTGTGGCGGCTCAGGATTCTCGCGCCGCAGCGCGTTTTCCTGCGCCGGCTGGATTGCGCAAAAAAGGACGCCTGCTTGGCGCAGCGCGCTGCGTATCGATTCCCAGCGCGGCGCCGGAAACCAGCTCGCTCCTAGCGATGGCGGCGCTCGCCTGCGGCACGCCCGTGATCGCGTTTGTGCGCGGCGCGCTGGCCGAAAATCGTCGAACCCGTCGAACCCGGCAAGACCGGCTACATTGTCCAAGACGCAGGCGAAATGAGCGACGCGATCCGGCGAGTTCAGGAAATCGACCCGGAGGAGCGCCGCGGCGGCGCGCGAATTCGATTCAATTCTCGCAGCAAACATCTTCACAGCAAACATTTTCACAGCAAACATTTCACAGCAAACAATGGTCGAGGAACACGATGCCGCGTACAGAGGTGGAGGGTAGTTCTTGAGAATCGCACAGGTCGCGCCGTTGTATGAAAGTGTCCCGCCCGCCAAGTATGGCGGTACGGAGCGCGTGGTTTCGTATTTGACCGAAGAGCTGGTCCGCGAAGGTCATGAAGTCACGCTATTTGCAAGCGGCGATTCGCACACTTGCGCCAGACTGATCTCCCCCTGCGAACGATCGCTTCGTCTCGATCGGGAGTGCCGCGATCCGCTCGCCAGTCATATGGTGTTGATCGAACAGGTGGCGCAGCGCCAGGCGGAGTTCGACGTCATCCACTTTCATACGAACTATCTGCATTTTTCGGTTGCCAAGCGCATTGTTTGTCCTTCTTTGACCACTCTTCATGGACGGCTGGACCTTCAGGAACTGCCGCGGGTATTTCGGACATTTCCGGAAACGCCGCTGGTATCCATTTCAAACGCACAGAGGCAACCGGTTCCATGGGCGAACTGGATCGGGACGGTGTATCACGGCTTGCCTCCCGATTTATATAAGTATGAGGAGTCGCCGGAGCAATATCTGGCTTTCGTGGGACGCATTTCGCCTGAAAAGGGCGTGGACAGCGCCATCGAGATCGCGAAGCGCGCAAATATGCGCCTCCGAATCGCTGCGAAGGTCGATCCGGCAGACCGCGATTACTATTCCTCCGAAATAAAGCCGCTTCTTTCCCACCCCTCGATCGATTTCGTGCAGGAAATCGACGACAAGGAGAAACAAGAGCTGATCGGAGAAGCCAGTGCGCTGCTGTTCCCGATCGATTGGCCCGAGCCGTTCGGGATGGTCATGATCGAGGCAATGGCCTGCGGCACCCCGGTGATCGCTTTTCCGCGTGGATCGGTGCCGGAAATCATAGAGCCGGGTGTAAACGGAATCATTGTCGAGAATGCCGGTGAGGCTCTCGAAGCGGTTCGAAACATCGGCGCCATCCGGAGAAAGCGGTGCCGCGACATGTTTGAAAAACGCTTCACCGACGCTCGCATGGCGCGCGATTATCTGACGTTATACAGGATGCTCGAAGAATGCGGCGCGCGCGATCTTCAGGATGAGGTTCGGCAATGCAAGTAAATGCAGCGCCCGCTACGGCTGAGCATTACATTCTGGCGCCCTCGGATCTCCCCGCGGAAAGTGATTCTGTACTGAAGCATAATGACACCTTCGGCCTTTTCGATCCCTTCGGCGACATCGATTCCCAGGCGCGCTCGGGCGAAGGTTTGTATCACAAGGGCACGCGGTTCCTGTCCTGCCTCAAGCTGAAGTTCGCCAACGGCCGGCCGCTGTTACTGAGTTCCACGGTTCGGCAGGACAATGTGCTGCTCGCCGTCGATCTGACCAACCCGGATGTTTATTACGAAAACCGAATCTTTCTGCATCGCGGAACGCTGCACATTTATCGCTCACGGTTTCTTTGGCGAGCCAGCTTGTACGAACGCCTCAGGGTCCGTAATTATTCGCGTGCGGCCACCGAAATCAGCCTCACCATCGAGTTTGCCTCTGATTTTGCCGACATCTTTGAGGTAAGAGGCACCAAGCGGGCCGAAAGAGGTCATCTTTACGATCCTGAGGTGGGTGACGGAAAAGTGGTGCTGAGCTATGAGGGCCTCGATCACACTCTGCGCAGGACGATCATTCAGGCGTCGGACGCGCCGCAGGTAACTTTTCCGGCCTCGATGCATTTTACTCTTCGATTGGAACCCGATCAGGAGCGTGAGATCGAGGTGAGTTTCGCCTGCGACATCGGCGAAGACAGGCCGGCCCACCTTCCCTACGTTCAGGGCCTGAAAGAAGCCACTCAGGCGGCCGAAAACTCCGACCAGCTCAGCTGCCGGATCACTACTTCCAACCACCAGTTCAACGACTGGCTCGAGCGGAGCCGCGTCGATCTCAACATGCTTCTGACCGGGGAACCGCAGGGGCCTTACCCGTATGGCGGAATTCCATGGTTCACGACGCCCTTCGGGCGTGACGGAATTATCACCGCTCTCGAATGCCTGTGGACGTCTCCCGGAATCGCGCGGGGCGTTTTGGGATTTCTGAGCGCGACCCAGGCGCAAAAGGTTTCTCCGGAACAGGACGCGGAGCCCGGAAAAATTCTGCACGAAGCGCGGGAAGGGGAGATGGCCGCGCTCGGAGAGATTCCATTTCGCAGATATTACGGAAGTGTGGACGCCACTCCGTTGTACTTGATTCTTGCCGGCCAGTATTATCGCCGCACGGGGGATCTTGCATTTTTGAAATCGATATGGCCGAACCTGGAGCTCGCCGTCGAATGGATCGATCGCTATGGGGACAGCGACGGCGACGGTTTCGTGGAATACAGCCGAAGATCGCACCACGGCCTGGTGCAGCAGGGCTGGAAGGATTCGCAGGATTCCATTTTCCACGCAAACGGCGAGCTGGCACAGCCCCCCATCGCTTTGTGCGAGGTGCAGGGATACGTCTACGCAGCGAAGCTGGAGATATCGGCGCTCGCCGCCGCTCTGGGGCAACCGCAGATCGCGCAGCGCTTGATGCGCGACGCGCAGGCGCTCAGCGCGAAGTTCGAAGAGAGCTTCTGGTGCCAAGAGATCGGCTCTTACGCGATTGCCTTGGACGGGGAAAAGAAGCAGTGCGCAATCAGGGCGTCGAACGCCGGCCATGCACTGTTTACGGGAATCGCAACCACCGAGCACGCGAAAGTGGTCGCGAACAATTTAACCGGCGAACGGTTTTATTCAGGATGGGGCATTCGCACCGTCGCTGATTCCGAGGCGCGCTATAACCCGATGTCATATCACAATGGATCCATCTGGCCTCATGACAATGCAATCATTGCGGCGGGGTTGACACGCTATCGTCTGACCGCGCTGGCGGCGAAAGTGCTGACCGGCTTGTTTGAAGTTTCCAATTATTTCAAGTTTAATCGCCTGCCGGAACTTTTTTGCGGATTTCCGAGGCGCAAGGGTAAAGGACCGACATCGTATCCGGTCGCGTGTTCTCCGCAGGCGTGGTCGGCGGGTTCCGCATTTCTTTTTTTGCAGTCCTCGATCGGCCTCACGATCGACGCGATGAGGAACAGAATCACGCTGAATCGGCCGGTGCTTCCCGCCTTCCTGCCGCACGTTCAGATTTGCGGCTTGAACGCAGGCGATGGGTCAGTAGACTTGCGCTTGTTCCAGTCCGGCGAAGGTGTGGCCGTGGCGGTGGAACGGCGCAGCGGCGACATCGACGTCGTCGTCTTGCATTAACGG
>JASHWA010000447.1 GCA_030044325.1 Bryobacteraceae bacterium | reverse complement strand
GCGATTCCCGCCGGCGATACCGGTCTCGGCCGGCTCGCCTTCGGAGTCCTGTGGATCTTCGTCTTCGTGATGCCCTGGGAGGAATCCGTTCCGCTGCTCGGCGGCTTCGTCATCAGCCGCTGGCTCGCGATGCTCGCCTTCACGCTCGTCGGTTTCAGCGTCCTCGCCACCGGACGTCTGCGCCGCATCTCGCCGATCCACAGCCTGATGCTCGCCTTCGTCGCCTGGGCGGCGATCACGCTGTTCTGGACCATGGATTCCTCCATGACCGTCACCCGCATCTCTACCTACGCCCAGTTGCTCCTCGCCGTCTGGATGATGTGGGAACTGGCCACCACCGGGGAGCGCATCGTTTCCCTTCTGCGCGCCTACCTTTTCGGCGCCATGGTGATGGCCGTCGATACCATCGTCAATTATTCCCGCGGAATCCAGGTCGCCGACCTCAACGCCCAGCAGGGAATCATCCAATATCACGACCAGCGCTATTCCATGTACGGCATCAACGCCAACGACCTCGCGCTGATGATCGCCCTCAGCCTGCCCATCGCCGTTTATCTGCTCGCCCGCCGCGGCAGCCCCTGGATGAAGCTGTATTGCTGGCTGCACCTGGGCGTGTGTCTCACCGCTCTGTTCCTGGTCGGATCCCGCGGAGGATTGATCGCCTCCGGTGTGGCCCTCCTGCTTTTCCCCCTGCTCATGAAGCGCATGGGACCCGTCCACACCACCGGCTTCATCGCCGTGTGCCTGGCCGGAGCCGTGCTCGGAATTCATTTCCTCCCGCCCGATGACTGGCAGCGCATCCTCAACACCGGCGCCGAAATTACCCAAGGCACGCTCACCCATCGCACCGTCCTGTGGGACGCCGGCGTGGACGCCTTCCGCAACCATCCCTGGGGCGGCGTGGGAGCCGGCGCCTACGGCGCGGCCATCTACAAGACCGCCGGCATCGCCCTCGGCGCGCACGATACCTTCCTCTCCGTTCTGGTCGAAATGGGCGTGCCCGGCCTGATTCTCCTTCTTGCATTGGTCGCCGTGCTGTTTTACGCCGCCCGCAGCCTCCCCTTCACCGAACGCTGGTTTTGGACCATGCTGCTGCTCACCTGGTCGACCGGCGTGCTCGCGCTCACCTGGGAATATCGCAAAGAAACCTGGTTTGTGTTCGGCTTGCTCGCCGTCCACGCCGCCGTGTACCAAAAAAAAGGGCCGCCGCGAACTGAAACCAGCCGCGGCGGCCAACCGAAAGTTCCGACACTTACTCCGGTGTTGCGTAAACCGCGGCGATATCCGCTGGGGTCAGCGCCCAGTTATACAGCCGAACATCCTGCAGATTGCCGATGAACGGATTTTCCAAGGTCTCGTCTATCCCCAGGTACAGACCGTATGCGGACGTCGGGAGTGTGCCGCTACCTGTAAACGTGTTTTCAACGAATGGCGCAGCCACGCCGTCCACATACCCGATCACCGTTCCGTTTGAATACGTGAACGCGATATGATGCCACGCCTGAAGCCCCGGAGTGAAGTTCAGAATGCCGTAATTGCTGCCGCTATAGAACTGCGGATACCGGGTCTTCACGCCGTTCAGCTTGATGCCCCAGTCGTACAGCTTTTCGACGATGCGCGGATCGCTTCCCGCATTGGCGTTGGCGTCCAGCCAGAACGTCACCGTCAGCGCCGTGCTCGTCTCCAGACTCGCGCTGTCGGCAACCTTGACGTAGCTCCCCGATCCGTCGAAGTACAGGCACGGTCCGTGAGCGCTGTCCCACCAATACGGGTTGTACACCGTCCCGGTGTTGCCGTTCCCGCTCGAATCGGGCGCGACGGTCCCGCTCGTCTGGTTCAGAACCCACTGGGCCATCAGTCCCGCGGTGGGCGGTGGAGAACCCGAGACCGTCACCGGAATGCTGGTGGAAGCGGAGTACCCCGCTCCGCTTCCCGTGATCGTGATGCTATAGCTGCCCGCCGCGATCGTCAATGCCGCCGCGATGGTCACCTGATCTGTGCAGGTGACCGTGCAGCTCGGCGAGGAGAAGGTGACCGTGAGGCCGGCCACCTGTCCCGCACTGAAGGAAACCACCCCGGAAGGCCCCGTGAGCAGCGTCGCGGTCAGCGTCACGCTCCCCGACTGCCCGGGCGTCAGCGAAAGCGGCCCCGCCGACAACGAGTAGGTCGTCGACGCGCCCACAGTCGTGAAACTCCCCGTCGCCGTCATCACCTTCCCGTTCTGGTCCACCGAAGTGACCTCGAAAACGTAGGTCGTCGAAGCCGAGAGCCCCGAAAGCGTGATCGAGTGTGCCAGCACATAACTCGAATTGCTCACCGTCGACGTGTACCCCGAAACTCCGTACTCCACCGAGGAGTTGGCCTCATCCGAAGTCGTCCATGTCACGGTCGCGCCGCTCGAGCTGATCGACGATACGGACAACCCGCTGATGACCGGCTGGGTCGGCGCCACCGGCGCCATCGGTCCCGAGGGTCCGGTTGGTCCGGTGCCTCCCGTGGGTCCCGAAGCCCCCGTCGGCCCCGAAGCCCCCGTCGGCCCCGAAGATCCGCTCCCGCCGCCGTCGACCGACGGTTGATAAGCGCCCATATCGTCGCCGCTCGAAGGCCGCGTGTAGCCCATAATGTCATCGGGAACCGAAGAGAGCGGCGTCGCCGCGCCGATCGCCGGCGATCCCGCATTCAGGCTGAAATTGTACGGCGAGCTCGTCGAGATGAACGACGGATTCTGACCGATGAGATTGCCGCTGCCCACCGTCACCCCCGCGCCCCCGTTGTCCATGATCGTGCTCGTCCCGTACACCAGGTTGTGGTCGAATTCCGCCGTGATCGTCGCCGAATATTGCGTCAGCGCCGATCCCGCCGGCTCGTAAAAAATGTTGTTGGTGAGCTGGATGTTGGTGTTGCCGTTCCAGAACATGATCTGCCCGTCCTGTCCGCCCGCGTCCGCAAACGCGAAGACGTTATTGGCGATCAGCCAGTTGGCCGCTCCATCCGCGATCTGAATCGACCACCCCGTGTTGAAGTTGTAAAACACGTTGTTGATGATCGTCAGGCCCGTGGCATGCGCGTAGATTCCATGGTCGAGCGAATTGGTCGCCCCGCCCGTTCGCCCGATATCGTGAAACAGGTTTCCATCGAAGGTGAAATTGTATTCGCTGCTGTTCAGATAAATGCCGTCCAGTCCGATGTCCTGCGTATCGTACCAGTTGCCGATATTGCGAACTTCGTTCCAGCGGATGGTGATGTCGTGCGCCGCGTTGTTGCTCTCAAAGCCCCCCTGGCACGAATTCTGGATGACGAATCCCTGGATGGTGATAAACGACGCGTTATACAGATTGAAATACGATGCCGCGCCGCTGCAGCTGCTGCCGCTCGCCACCGCGCCGCCGTCGAGAATCACTTGGCCGCGGTTCTGCGCCATGATTGTGATCGGATTGCCCGATGCGCCGGAGTTGTACAGCGTGACCACGTAGCCGCCGCTGTTTTGGCCTTCGTTGCCGTAGGTCCCGTTCTCCACGATGACCGTGTCGCCTGGATTGGTCGCCGCGGCAACGCCCGCCGATACGGTCTGGAACGGCGCCGCGGCCGTCCCTGGATTCGAATCGCTCCCGGTCGTCGCGACGTAGTACGTCGCGGCCTGTGCCGAAGCCATCAGCGGCAGGATCAACGCACCCCTTATTAACAAGTCTCGGAACTTTGGATTCAAGATCTTACCTCGTTTTCTTACGAAGCGATATCCAGCCGCCTGCCGGAGCCGGATCGCCGCACACACCTGGCGTGTGGCACATCCGGGCGGATCTTGAATCTAGCGGCTCAACAACGTGCTCGACTACGCGTCAAGGCTGATCCGATCCCCGCGCCGTGTGAATTTGCGTGCCTGTTTCAAACATACGGTTACGAATCGGACCGAAAGGCAACAACCCAAAAACCTACGGCAGACGAGTACATGGAACGCTTTCTAACTCACGAGTCCAGATTACGTTCACTTGACTTTTCTAGCTATTCGGAAGCGACCTTAACGTTTCCACCCAATCGCCTTATTGAAATACCAGAAACGTTACATCTCAATGCGAGCCGCGCCAGTAATGGCGCGGGTTCACTTGCGTCACTTGTCACAAAAACAGGAGGTCTCAAATGCAAATGTGGAAGCTGGCCTTTTTCGCAACCCTGCTCCCGGCCTGGGGAAATACATATTATGTTTCCACCTCCGGCAGCGATTCCAACAGCGGTTCCTCGAGCGCTCCGTTCCGCCATGTCTCCAAGGGCGCGGCCGCGGCCCACAACCCCGGCGACACCGTCATCGTCATGGACGGCACTTATGATAATGAAGGCGTCATCGCGCCGTATTTCGTCGTCAATCTGCAATACTCCGGAACCCCGGGAGATCCGATCTCCTTCATCGCCCAGGACCGCGGCCAGGTGATCCTCGATTCGGAAAACACCTCCACCACCACCGTCTGCAACGGGGCCTCCGCCTATTTCAACCTCGCCAACGTCGCCTACGTCGTGATCCAGGGCTTCGTCATCCAGCACGCCTGCGATCAGGGCTTTCAGAGCAACGGCTACGCCCACGACATCACCCTGCGCTGGAATGAAATCGCCTATATCGCCAATCGCACCGTCACCGACCAGAACGGCCGCTGCGGCATCTACATGAACAACAACCAGTACAACTTCACCTTCGACGGAAATTTATTTCACGATATCGGCCGCACCAACGGCACCCAATATCTCCACTTCGATCACGGCATTTATTCCCACGGCATCAATCTCACCATCATCAACAACGTGTTTTACAACATGAACCGCGGTTACTCGATTCAGCTCGCCAACGGCGCATCCAACTGGCTGGTCGCCAATAATACCTTCGCCTTCGGCGACGCCAACGGTCAGGCCGGCCAGATCGAATTTTGGGAAACCAACTCCTACATCACCATCCAGAACAACATTTTTTACCAGCCCAACATCGCCGCCATGGATCAGTGGGAGGCCAACATCTCCAGCACCACGTTTTCAAACAACCTGATCTACGGCGTCGGGACCGTCATGCCCGTGGTCCCCTATGGCCTCAGCATCGGCGTCAACCAGATCGGCGTGAACCCCATGTTTGTGAACGCCGTCAATCCTCCCTACAATTTCCAGTTGCAGCCCGGCTCCCCCGCCATCGGTTCCGGCGTCACCATCGCGCCCTTGCTCTCCGATTATTCCGGAAAACCTCGCTACCGCCCCTACGATCTGGGAGCCTACGCCGCCATGCGCTGAACTCGATTGGTGCCAATATACTTGACCCACCGCCGTATGGACACACCGGCAGCGGACTGTCCCCTTTTTCCGCCCCCCATTCCTTGACACACATCGGAAATCGCAAAAACGAACCCATCCCGGGACTGTCCCCTGGCGTCTGGCGCTTTTTCCGCCCCGTTCCCACGAAATTTTCAAACTATACTTCGCCGATTTTCAGCAACATCCGTATCTGTCCCCCACTGCCAACTCCCCACTCCCTGTTACCAAATAATCAAGGAGTCCAGGTGCTCTTCCA
>JASHWA010000446.1 GCA_030044325.1 Bryobacteraceae bacterium | reverse complement strand
ACAAACTCGAAGCTTATAGCGTGACGGTGCCGCAGATTTTGACCGCGCTCAACAACGCGAACATCAACGTCGGCGGGCGAGAAATCCGCATTGGACAGCAGTCGGTGAATATTCGTGGCGTTGGCCTGATCGACGACGGCGGTAACGATACTCTGACTCAGGGATATAAAGTCAACGACATCGAAAATGTGGTCTTGACTCAGGAAAACGGCGTACCCGTAACGATCAAAGACGTCGGCTCGGTATCGGTGAGCTATCGCCCGCGACTGGGTATTTTGGGTCGCGACATGAATGACGACGTCGTGGGGTCGATCGTTGTGCAGCGGCGAACCGAAAAAACCGCCGACATGATTCCGAAAGTCGAGAAAGCGATAGAAACGCTGAATCACGATGGCAGCCTTCCGCCGGGCGTCAAGGTGGTGCCGTTCTATGACCGTTCGTCGCTGGTCGCTCTCACTACGCACACCGTTCTGCACAACCTCATCTTCGGATGCACGCTGGTGTTCTTGATCCAGTGGATCTTCCTGGGGAATCTGCGCAGCGCGCTCATTGTCGGGATCAATATTCCATTTGCGTTGTTTTTCGCGACCATCCTGCTGGTGATGATGGGAGAAGACGCGAACCTGCTCTCGGTCGGCGCCGTCGATTTTGGAATCATCGTCGACTCTGCCGTCATTTTGGTCGAAAATATTTTTCGCAATTTTCAGCGGGGGCATGAAGAGAGACAAGGTCTGCTCGACCGGCTCGCGCGCGGAGCGTGGGGATCCGATCCGACCGTGGTTCCGGATATGGAAGCCGGGCACGCATTCCGCTGGACCCATCGCCTGCGCCTGATCTTGATCAGCGCGCTTCAGGTGGACAAGGCGGTTCTGTTTTCGGCGCTGATCACGGTGGCGGGATTCGTGCCGCTGTTCACGATGCAGGGCGTAGAAGGCCAGATTTTCGGACCCATGGCGCGGACTTACGGTTACGCGCTCGCCGGAGCCTTGATCGCGACGTTCACCGTCACCCCGGTGATCGCGTCTTTCCTGATCCCGGCACGCGTGCATGAAACCGAGACGATTATCGTTCGAATTCTACACTGGCTGTACACCCCGGCGCTGCGATTCTCGCTGAAATATCGCTTCCTGGTAGTCGGAATCGAGCTGGCGATTTCGCTGGGAACCTTTTTCCTGATCGCGCCTCGCCTGGGAAGTGAGTTTCTTCCACATCTGGAAGAAGGCAATTTCTGGATACGCGCATCGATGCCGATTACGCTCTCGCTTCAGGACGGCGAGGCGGCGACGCGAAAAATGCGCGAAATTCTCCTGCGCCATCCCGAGGTCAGGACGGTAGTCTCGCAGCACGGCCGGCCCGACGACGGCAGCGACGCGTCACCTTTCTCGAACGTCGAGTTATTCGCACCCCTGAAGCCGTTCGACGAGTGGCCCAAGGGGTTGACCAAAGAGAAGCTGACCGAGCAGATACAAAAAGAATTTGAAAACGAGCTGCCCGGAGTCATTTTCAATTTCTCGCAGTACATTGAAGACAACATCGAAGAAGGAATTTCGGGAGTCAAGGGAGTGAATTCGGTCAAGATCGTCGGGCCGAATCTGGAGGTGCTGACGAAGCTTGCCAATGACATTCGAGATCAGATGGCGCAGGTGCGCGGCGTCACCGATCTGGGCATTTTCCCCGTGCTCGGGCAGCCGAATCTGAATATCAAGGTGGATCGCGAGAAGGCAGCGCGCTACGGACTTAACTCCGGAGACGTCAATACGGTAATCCAGGCCGCGATGGGCGGAGCGATCGCATCAGAGGTGCTGGAGGGCGACCGCCAGTTCGATCTGGTGGTCCGTTACACTCCGGAATATCGCGGCAATATCGATGAAATTCGCAACATTAAGGTGGGATACACCAGTCCGAGCGGTGCGAATGCTTATATTCCGCTGAGCGAACTCGCCGATATTTCACTCGACACCGGCGCCGCCTGGATCTATCACGAGAGCATGCAGCGGTTCATCCCGGTGAAATTCAGCGTCCGCGGTCGAGACTTGGGCGGCACCGTCGAAGAGGCGGAGGCTCGTATCGCAAATAATGTGAAACTGCCGCCTGGCTATCACCTTATCTGGGCCGGTGAGTTCGGTGATCTTCAGGAAGCCAAGAAGCGTCTGGAAGTGATCGTTCCGATCGCCTTGGTTCTGATCGCCGGCATACTTTATAGCCTGTTCAACAACGTACGCGACTCGTTGCTTGCGCTGGCCGGTATTCCCGACGCGATCGTGGGAGGCATTCTCGCGCTGTATCTCACCGGCCTCAACTTCAGCATCTCAGCGGCGATCGGTTTCGTCTCGCTGTTCGGCGTCTCGGTAATGGACGGCATTCTGATGATTACCTTCTACAACCAGGAACGGGCTCACGGGTTCCCGCCGATGGAAGCCATGCACCGCGCTGCGAGCACCCGTATGCGACCGCTCTTGATGACGGCGCTTTCGGCGTGCATCGGCCTGTTCCCCGCGGCGATCTCGACCGGCATCGGCAGCCAGGTCCAGCGACCGCTGGCTACGGTGATTGTCGGTGGCATGCTGGTGGGTCCGTTCATGTTGCTGGTCGCGGTTCCGGCGCTGCGAATGATGTTCCTGAGCCGCGCCGACCACCGCACGCCGGAAGAGCAACAGCCGTGAAGACGCTTGCGTTCATTTTCGTTATGTCTTGCGTGGCTTCGACGGCGCCCGCGGACACGCCGCATGCAGCCCAGTCGAAAGCGTCGAAGAAAGAGCGGCCAAACGCGCCCAAACGGGCGAAGCCGAAGATCGCGCAGCCGATTGCCGACCCGGAGCAGCGCGCTCGATCCGCGACTTCCCTCCATCGCCGCCCCGGCGGTGCTTTTCCTTCATCCGGATCTGCTCTAAGCGCGCATGGGCTTCGTCGGTCGGCGCCGATCCGTGAGCCTGCGCCGTTATTAAGTAATGTTCGCCACCGTAGCTCGAATCCGCCGGTGATCACGGGGTCCCGCATGCGGCCCGCCGGCATCGACGGCAAGCAAATCCACCGCAAGCCTTGAGGTTTTCCTATGACTTTACTTCGATTGCGCGCTCTTGGGCTCACAGGCGTTATGGCAGTCTTGCTGCTCGATTCCGGCTGCGTTGTCGGGCCGAACTTCAAGAAACCTGACGCTCCGCAGGTTCCGCAATATACTCCGCTGGCGCCTTCGGAAACGGTCAGCGTTCCGAAAATTACCGGCGGCGAAGCGCAGGAGTTCGCGCAGGGACGCGACATCCCGGGCGACTGGTGGACCGCGTTTCATTCGAAACCGTTGAATGATCTGATCGAGCGCGCGCTAAAGGCCAATCCCGACTTGAAGTCGGCGCAAGCGGCGCTGCTAGTGGCGCACGAAAACACGCTCGCGCAGCACGGCTATTACTATCCCACCGTATCAGCGGGGTTTTCGGCACTCAATTCGAAGACCTCCGGCCAAGTTTCGCCGAACACGTTTTCGGGCGTCCTCCAGTACACGCTTTACACGCCGGCGGTGAACGTGTCGTATGTTCCCGACGTATTCGGGCTCAACAAGCGAACCATAGAGTCGCTCAAAGCGCAGGAGGAGCAGGCCCGCTACGCGCTGCTCGCGACGCATATCACGTTGAGCTCGACGATTGCGGCTACCGCGATTCAGGAAGCGTCGCTGCGCGGCCAGATCGATGCAACCAACCAGCTCATCACAATTAACACCCAGCTCCTCAATATTCTGAAGAGCCAATACGTCAGGGGGTATGCGACCGAGCTCGACGTTGCGGGTCAGGAGGCGCAGCTCGCGCAGGTCGCCGCGACGCTTCCGCCGCTGGTGAAGCAATTAGCGCAGACGCGTGATCAATTGGCCGTTCTCGCGGGAGCCTTTCCCAATCAGGAGATGGAGACGTTCACGCTCGCGAGCCTCAAGCTGCCGCAGGAGCTTCCTTTAAGCGTTCCGGCGAACCTTGTGGAGCAGCGTCCCGACGTGCTCCAGGCCGAGGAAAACTTGCATGCGGCCAGCGCGCAGATCGGTATCGCGCGCGCCAATCGGCTGCCCAGCTTCCTCCTGAGCGCCGACGCCGGCAGCGCCGCACTCGCGTTCACGAAATTTCTGACCTCGGGCGGTTTCTGGGATCTGGGCGCCGCGGTCACACAACCCGTGTTCGACGGAAAGACGCTGCTGCATCGCGAGCGAGCCGCGAAAGCTGCCTACACCGCAGCCGAGGAGCAGTATAAGAGCACGGTACTGACCGCCTTTCAAAATGTCGCGGACACGCTGCACGCCATTAAACACGACGCTGAAGCATTGCATGCGGCGTCCGCGGCCACGGACGCGGCGGCGGTCACCTTGGATCTCACTAAGAAGCAACTGGACGCAGGCTACACCAACTTACCCGCCGTGCTCGCCGCCGAGCAGTCGTATCAGCAGGCGGTGTTCAGTCTGGTGCAGGCGCAATCCAGCCGGTACAGCGATACCGCTGCCTTGTTTCAAGCTCTGGGCGGCGGATGGTGGAATCGTCCCGACGTGCCTAAGAGCTGAGCGACGGGCGCGGTAGTCGGTCCAACAGCCACTTCTCGGAAAGCAATACGCCTGAGAAACAGCAAATACGCCAAATTGTCCCCAAGGCGTGACCGCGCGCTGGCATGGATCACTGGCATACGCCGTTATTTGCTCCGCCGGCTCTTGGGCCGGTTTTTGGGGAACGGCAAAATCACTCTAAGCCTTTTGTTTTCTATGGTGCGAACGGGGAGGGTCGAACTCCCATGGCCTTGCGGCCGCTGGAACCTAAATCATGTAGTTTGTTTGGCTTAGCGTGGCGTACCGTGACGTTTCAGGGGCTTACAGCTTTGGACCCCCGGTTGCCTGTGGCGCATCGTGGCGGCACATTTGCTCCGCCGTTTGCTCCGGGGCTGTTATGCAGGTTTGCGCCGAGCCAGGCTTCGACGCTGGAGAACTCCGCATAATCAGGAAATGCTACGGACGCCCCGAGTTTCCCTGCGCGGAATCTGAAAATCTGCAATGCCCAATCTGCGCGAAGTACAGCACAAAAAATAGAAAAGTGTCGCACTTGCCGCACGCGGACGCATTCGAGTTTTCCTGCGTGCGCTGCGGGACGTTTCACATCACGCGAGTGCTCGCGAATGCGTTCAAAATTCGCGATGAGGATCGACCGTACATCTCGATCGCAGCCAGACAAGAGCACGAGAAAGGCCGAAAACTTCGACTCGATGCTGGCGACCTGTCAACGTAGTGCAGTCGAGCGAAGGAAACCGAAAATGACCATCGCCGAAAAACGACGCTTCCGTGCGGAACGATGCCGGCAAAGCAGCAGAAGCGATGTCCAAGGGTTACGCCGTTTCCCAACTACTGTTGTGTCCGACCGGAGCGGATGCTCATATAGACGAGGAAGGGTGCGGTGAAATAGCAGGCCCCCATCAACAGGTCACGAATCGTATCCCGGATCAGATAGAGGAATGGAGGAGGGTTTCGCCCAACCCGCGTCGCCATCGTGCGCACCTGAGAATAGAGGTACGGCGAGAGCAAAACTCGAATCAGAAGAAACGCGAGGATCAACCCCGCGACGACGACACTAATCTTCGCAACGACGGCGAGAAGCTTTGAGGCCGGTGCTTCTGAGCGCCCGAAGTCATCGCTTTGCCTGAAAAGAGCGATCAGAAAAAAAACATATACGACGGCGGCAGCAATACCGGTTGAGGCGCCGAATTCTCGTATCGTTGACGAACTTTCAATCCAGCCTCTAATCGATTGGGCTCCGGTGCGCCACTCATACTGAGTCACGAATGACCAATCGTCACGGATTCCGAAGGCCCATTCACCAAAAGTGCGAAAACCGATCACGAGCAACACGATCGCCGCGCCGAGAGCTAGCAACCGAAGATTTGCAGGTATAACCAGCCGAGCCGGTTCATGGTAGATTGCCCAAAAAAATGTCAGAACCAGAAGGACGAAAAACATCACGGCAACCGTCGCCAGCATCACCCACATCGACAAATCCGACTGGACTGCTGTGAGCGTCCTGACGGAGGCCACCAAGCTTTCGGCGGGAAGCAGCACCGAGAGAAATGACAAGATGCAGTTCAGCAAAGCCAGTTTCCGCAGATCCGTGAGCCACGCCCTCCGCATCATCCGAGAGTAACCCATTCGCCCGTCGCCCAGTTAATGGAGCAAATGTGTTGTTCCCTCGGATGTGTTGCAAACAGGGTGCGGGCATGCTCTGGCCGTCCTGGGGTTCCACTTTTTGAGGTTACGCCGCTGTGCCGAACAGGCCGTGAATGAACTGACGCTGCCCAACCACATCGCCCTTCGGTACCCACCGAATCTGACCCTTCCGAATTTGATGCATGGCTTCATACCCGTCGATCGTCCGTAGGGCTCCTTCCACGGATCGGAACCCCAGACTCGACGCGATTCGTTTCTTGATGAAGCGATGGTCCTGTTCGA
>JASHWA010000445.1 GCA_030044325.1 Bryobacteraceae bacterium | reverse complement strand
CTTCTGAAATCTTAACTTCGCCGCTAGAGGTCCGTATGTCCGGTCATTCCAAATGGGCGACAATCAAGCACAAAAAAGGCGCCCTCGACGCCAAGCGCGGGAAAATTTTCACGCGCATCATTAAAGAGATCATGATCGCCGCGCGCAGCGGAGGCGATCCCGATTCGAATCCGCGACTGCGCACCGCCATCACCGCGGCGAAAGCCGTCAGCATGCCTTCCGATAACATAAAGCGCGCCATCCTGCGCGGCACGGGCGAACTGGAGGGCGGGCAGATCGACGAAGTGATGTTTGAAGGCTACGGGCCGGGCGGCGCGGCGGTGCTGGTTTCGGTGGCGACCGACAATCGCAACCGGACGGTGAGCGAGATCCGGCATCTGTTTTCGAAAAACGGCGGAAACCTGGGCGAGCAGGGCAGCGTGTCGTGGATGTTCGAGCGCAAGAGCCAGATCGTCATCGACGGCGAAAAGGCGACCGAGGACCAACTCATGAACATCGCGCTCGACGCGGGCGCGGAGGATCTGCGCAACGAAGGCGGCAACTGGGTGGTGATTTCACCGCCGGATGCGCATGAAACCGTGCTGGCGGCGATTCAGAAGGCTGGAATCGCGGTGGAACAATCGGAAATCGGGATGGTGCCGAAGAACTCGATTCGTCTGGAAGGCAAGAACGCGGGGGCAATGCTCAGGCTGACCGAAACGCTCGAAGAGCACGACGACGTGCAGAACGTGTATTCGAATTTCGACATCGACGAAAAAGAGATGGAGGCCCTGGCGCAATAGCCCGGGTGGTTCAACACAGCGTCCCATGCGGGTCCTCGGCATCGATTGCGGAACGGAACGCACCGGATGGGGCGTAATAGATAGCGACGGCCGGACGCACGCGCTGGTGGGCCATGGAGTGATCCGGAGCGCGGCGCGGGAACCGCTGGAAGCGCGGCTGTGCACCATCGCCGGGTCGCTGCGCAGCGTGATTCTGGAGCAGGCGCCGGAATCGGCGGCGGTGGAGCAGGTTTTCTACGCGCAGAACGTGAAGACGGCGCTGAAGCTGGCGCACGTTCGCGGGGTGGTTTTGCTGGCGATCGCGGAAGCGGGGGTGGCGCTGGGCGAATATTCGCCGCTCGAAATCAAGACCAGCGTGGTGGGATACGGGCGCGCGGAAAAGCACCAGGTGCAGATGATGGTGAAGTCGCTTACGGGCGTGGAGATCGAGTCGGAGGACGCGGCCGACGCGGTGGCGGTGGCGATCTGCCATGCCACGCGCTCGATGGGCGTTGCGAGGAGCATGGCATGATCCCGATTCTGCTGCTGGTGGCGTTTGCCGATCCGCGGCTGATGTTCCTCAAATCGTTTCCGGGATCGGACCCGGCTTATGTCGAGATCAGCGTGGACAGCTCGGGAGCGGTCACGTACAAGGAGGATCCCAACGACGACGATCCCGACACGTTTCACCTGGATGCGGCTTCGAAAAATGAGATGTTCGATCTGGCCGGGCGGCTGGACCATTTTTCGCATCCTCTCGAATCCGGCTTGAAAGTGGCGCGGATGGGCGAAAAAACGTTCCGCTGGCAGAACGGGAGCGAGGAGCACGAGCAGAAATTCAACTATTCGCTCGACGAGAACGCGCACGCGCTGCAGGACTGGTTCGAGCGGATCTCGGAGAGCGAACGGCTGCTGGCGACGCTCAAGCGCACGATGCATCACGACCGGCTGGGCGTGAACGACGCAGTGATCGCGATCGACGACAGTTGGACGCACCAGCGCCTGGTGGGGAGCGGGCAGTTTCTTCCGCTGCTCGACCAGATCGTGAACAGCCAGACGTACATGAACATTTCGCGGGACCGCGCGGCGAGGATGGCGGCGGAGATGCGCGCCGCCGCGGCCAGATCGCAATGAACTTCGCCGCACTGGCCGTTGCGATGGTGCTTGCGCAGCAGCCGGCGCAGAACGCCCAGAATTTGCAGGACGAGAACCGCGAGCTGGTGACCACGCTGCAGGAGGCCAACAACAGCCCGCCGGACGTGATTCACAACCTGGAAGATTTCTTGAAAAAACATCCGGCGCCGGCGCAGATCCACGAGATCGAGCGGGTGCTGGCGCGCGCGGCGATCGACGCCAAAGACGACCGCCGGACGGTTCTCTACGGCGAAAAAGCGCTGAAGTCGACGCCGGACGACATACTGCTGCTCGACCGGGTGGCGCGGGCGCTGCTGGCGCTGGGCGGAGAGGAGAACGCGCGGGCGTCTCTGGTGTATTCGCGGGCATTTGTGGAAAAAGTGGAGAAAGCGGGACAGGCGAGCGGCGGGGACGCGGCGCGGCGGCAGGACGAGCGCGATCGCGGCGAATCGCGCGTGCTGCTGTATGAGGCGCAAGCGCAGACCACTCTGGGCGATCTCAAAGAAGCCGAGCGGCTGGCGGAAAAGGCATTCGGGATCTATCCGTCGGAGGAAGCCGCGCGCGACTGGGCCCAGGCGCTCGAAGGGCAGGGGCGCACCAAGGATGCGATCGAGCGATACGCGGAGGC
>JASHWA010000444.1 GCA_030044325.1 Bryobacteraceae bacterium | reverse complement strand
ACGCCCTCAAACCACGCCTTCCCGCGAAACGCGCCGCCTTCCGCGATCGCGAGCAGCACCTGATCCTGAGACCGCGTCGCCGTGAACCGCAAATTCAGATGCGTCCAGGGCCGCGTCCCGCCGAGCGATTCCGAATGCACATCGAACGGCATCGAGGCCATCCCGATCGACGCCCCCGTCGCGATGGGCGAGCGATCCACATCACGCACTTCCAGATTTTCCGTTCGCACCCATGCCGAAAGCTGGTAGCTCTTGCCGACCGTCAAATTCACCCGCGTCGAACGAATCAGCGCATCCGATTCGCCCGCCGCTTCCACGCGGAGCGATGCGTGCTTTTCGTGCTCGACCGCGTTATCCGCCGCCGCCGTCCCGTGCACCGCGGTCCACTGTTTCGCGTTCGAATCGAAGGAAGCCTGATACAGCGGCGCGCTTTGAAGCGCAAAAACCGGCAACAAGGCGAGTAACATCCGCATGCGACTATTCTAAGCCTTGCGGTGGCAATAGAATGTAAGGAAGCGATCATGAACACCAAACTGAACCTCGCCCTGTTCCTTGCCGCCTCCACTGCATTCGCCCTCCAGCCCGACGAAATGGCGCGTGCGCAGCGCCACGCTCGCGACACCACCATCATTCGCGACGACTGGGGAATCGCGCACGTGTTCGGCAAAACCGACGCCGACGCTGTTTTCGGAATGGTCTACGCGCAGTGCGAGGACGACTTCAATCGCGTCGAGACCAATTACATCAACGCGCTGGGCCGCCTGGCCGAAACCGAAGGCGAATCGAAAATCTGGCAGGATCTGCGGGAAAAGCTGTTCATCGATCCGGTCGAGCTCAAGCAGCTCTACGGCGAAAGTCCGGAGTGGCTGCGAACCCTCATGATCGCCTGGGCCGACAGCCTCAATTTCTATCTTTATAAACACCCCGAAGTGAAGCCGCGCGTGATTGCGCATTTCGAGCCATGGATGGCGCTCAGCTTCAGCGAAGGCAGCATCGGCGGCGATATCGAGCGGGTGAACCTGAACCAGCTCGAAGCGTTCTACGGAAAGCCCCAGGAAGCTCCCTCCGCCGCAAACGATGATGACGAATTCACTGAGCCGGGCGGATCCAACGGCGCCGCGGTCGCCCCGTCCAATACGCTGAATCATCACGCCCTGCTGCTGATCAATCCGCATACCTCGTTTTATTTCCGCTCCGAGCTCGAAATGTCCAGCAACGAAGGCCTCGACGCCTACGGCGCGGTCACCTGGGGCCAGTTTTTCATCTACCAGGGATTCAACGATCGCGCCGGCTGGATGCACACCTCGAGCGGCGTCGATGCCATCGACGAATACCTCGAAACCGTCGTCAAGAAAGACGGCCGCATGTATTACAAATACGGCAGCGAAGAACGTCCCGTGACGGTGCAGGAAATCACGGTCCCGTATCAGACCGGTCACGGCATGGCCGAGCGCAAATTCACTGTTTATCGCACGCAACACGGCCCCGTTGTTCGCGAAATCAATGGAAAATGGGACGCTTTTCGCATCATGCATGAGCCCGTGAAAGCGCTGACGCAATCCTATCTGCGCACAAAAGCCAAAACCTACAAGGCGTATCTGGAAACCATGGAGCTGAAGGCGAATTCCTCGAATAACACCATTTTCGCCGACGCCGACGGCGATATCGCCTATTTCCACGGAAATTTCATCCCCCGCCGCGACACGAAGTATGACTGGACCAGGCCAGTGGACGGCAGCGATCCGGAAACGGAATGGAAGGGCCTGCTTTCGGTCGACGAAACGCCCCATCTTCTGAATCCCGCGAGCGGCTGGCTGTACAACTGCAACAACTGGCCATGGTCTGCCGCCGGCCCCAGCAGCCCCAAACGCGAAGATTATCCCAAGTACGTCGAAAACGGCGGAGAATCGGCGCGCGGCCTGCACGCCATCCGCGTCCTCGAAAACAAGAAAGATTTCACGATCGATTCGCTCATATCCGCCGCATTCGACAGCTATCTTCCCTGGTTTGAAACACCGATTCCGGCGCTGCTCAAGGCCTGGGACGCGCTCGACGCCTCGAATCCGTTGAAAACGAAACTGGCCGGCCAGATCGCGATGCTGCGCAACTGGGACCTGCGCTGGTCCGCATCCTCGATTCCGACTTCGTTGGCCGTATTCTGGGGCCAGGAGGTGCAGCGCAGAGCGCGCGGCGGCGGGCGCGGACGGAATCTGCTTGGCGACGGGATAGCATCTCAGCCGCCCGAAGTGCTGCTCGCATCACTCGCTGCCGCTTCAGATGAGCTCGCTGCCGATTTCGGAACGTGGAAGACTCCGTGGGGCGAGATCAACCGTTTCCAACGCATCAACGACAGCATCGCGCCAAAGTTCGACGACTCCCAACCCAGCATTCCCGTCGCCTTCACCTCTTCGCAATGGGGCTCTCTCGCCTCCTTCGGCGCGCGCGCCTATCCCAACACCAAGAAATGGTACGGGTCGAGCGGAAACAGCTTCGTCGCCGTGGTCGAGTTCGGCGATAAGGTCCACGCCAAAGCCGTCACCGCGGGCGGCGAAAGCGGCGATCCGAAATCGAAGCACTTCGACGACGAAGCCGAGCGCTACGCGACCGGTAACCTGCGCGAGGTGTACTTTTATCGTGCGCAGCTAAAAGGCCACACCGAGCGTGAATACCATCCGGGCAGTTAGCGCCTCGCATCGCTCCCGCGAGTCACAACCGGATTTCTCTGTATTATCAACATTTTCCCGGAAATCGCTTGCACCCCGCCCGTTAAAATGGAATTGGGTTTACTTGCTGGCCAGCAAGTGTTTGCTTATAGTGATGCTGAACTCCTGGAGGCCCTAAACAAGCTTTGCGAAACGCCGGCTTCGGGCCGGAGTCGACAGGAGGCCGCGGTGCGAATTCGTGCCGCTTCGAGTCGCGATTCGAAAAACGATTCTGAGTCCGGTTCTTCGTGAGCCGGCGGAAGTCAGAGGGATGTGGTTGAAACGGGCGTTCCAGGCCGCTGGGTAATACCAGCGGGGCCGAAGCGGTTGCCGCCGGTCGGGCTAACCCCAGACCACTCCCGAGTCACCGGGCAGCCGTATGTTTTCGGCTGCCCGCAACGCCCACAGCCGAAGTGTCTGTCCCCACCGAACGTACGGCGCCCAAGGCGCCGTTATGCGCTTCGCCGGCTCTTGGCCTCGTTTTTTGTTTTCTATGCTGCGAACGGGGAGGGTGCCGCCATTGGAACATAAATCATGTATTGTGTTTGACTTAGCGTGGCCAGCCGTGGCGTCTCAGTAGTCTGCGGGTCTGGGCCCAGGGTTGCCCCATTTTCTCCGGGGCAGAATTGAGGCCGTCCGGGCCAGGCTTCGATGCTGGAGAGCTCCGCGCAATTGACGCGGTTATCGTGTTGTGTCGGCACGCCAAGGTGGCGCGGATCAAACCGTCCGTCGAACGGTGTGGG